>JBCCOX010000518.1:0-4040 GCA_039025155.1 Deinococcota bacterium
AAAGAAGATCATAAGCCTGTCATCATGGTCCGCCCTGAAACCAAACCAGATGACGTTCACGGCATGCTTGCTGCCAAGGGCATCCTCACCTCACGGGGTGGGCGCACCAGTCACGCAGCACTCGTCGCGCGGCAATTTGGCAAACCGGCTGTAGTGGGTGTAGAAGCACTTCACATTGACCTCGAGCAACGCACCATGAACGTTGACGACATCATAATTAAAGAGGGTGAATTTATCTCGCTAGATGGTAGCCTCGGCGACGTTTATGCCGGTGAACTTGCCACCGTTGTGCCAGACATCAACAACCCGCACTTACTAGAACTGCTCACCTGGGCAGACGACCTACGCGACTTACAAGTATGGGCCAATGCAGATTATCCCGAAGACGCTAGGCGCGCCCGCGAGTACGGCGCAGAGGGGTTAGGACTTGTGCGCACCGAGCACATGTTCTTTGAAACTGAACGCTTACCCGTTGTCCAGCAGATGATTATGGCCCGCACGCCTACAGAACGCGCTGAAGCGCTCGACGCACTGCTTCCTTTACAACGGGCTGACTTTGAAGGTCTCTTTACAGCTATGGACGGGCATCCGGTCATCATCCGCCTCATTGACCCGCCTTTACACGAATTTTTACCTTCTTATGAAAGCTTACTACATGATTTAAGCGAACTTAAGATGCAGCTCCCCCACGTCACAAGCATAAAAGACGTTGACGCGCTGCTAGCAGACATTAACACCAAACAAGGCTACCTGGAGCGCGTCACTGCCCTACACGAAGCAAACCCCATGCTCGGCACGCGCGGGGTACGCTTGGGGCTCATCATCCCAGAACTCACCGCCATGCAAGTGCGGGCCATTTTTGAAGCTGCCGTAAGTTGCGCCAAACGCGGCATCACCGTACACCCCGAAGTGATGATTCCACTCACCTGCCATGTCAACGAGCTGGCTATTCAACAACGTGCGCTGGAAGATGTCACCAAAGAGGTTATGGACGCTGCCAAGCAGGTTATTAGCTATAAATTTGGCACTATGATCGAAATTCCTAGAGCGGCCCTTACAGCAAACGAACTTGCTGGTATCGCCGAGTTTTTCTCCTTCGGTACTAACGACCTCACCCAGACAACCTTTGGCATTTCTAGGGACGATGCTGAAGCAGGCTTCTTGGTGGATTACTTAGAGCGCGGCGTGCTCACCGAAAACCCCTTTGCGACCCTAGACCAGCAGGGCGTTGGCAAGCTTATGCAACTGGCATTTGAGCAAGGTCGGGATGTCCGTCCGGGGCTCGAGGTTGGTATCTGCGGTGAACACGGCGGCGATCCTAAAACCATTGCGTTCTGTCACGGTTTAGGGCTCAACTACGTGAGTTGCTCACCCTTCCGCGTGCCCGTTGCCCGCTTAGCTGCAGCCCACGCTGCCCTTGAAAATCCCAGACAAGCCGCTACAAGTAGTGATCGCCCCCTTGTTCATAGTTAATAACCTTGTAAATTAGCGCTATCTTTCAAAAGATGCCTTCATCAAGCCTTTCGTAAATACCTGCCAGATGTCATTATTCTGCCAGATGCCACTGCAAACGCACTAACCATGCCTGCAGTGGCATCTTTTTATGTGCTGACAGTGCTGACAGTTATAAAGAGCTTTAATTTGAACATCTTGTGTATTGCAGCACGTCCAAGAAAAGTTCCCACACACTTAGTGGGTTCATTTCAACTCGCATAGCTCGCATCTGAAATTGCTCCAGCAACTCCAGATGGAAATGCTTTTGATACAAACCTTGGGCAAGTCAACAGAGTTGATGGGCAACATGTGCGTAAAATGAGGGATGGCATAAATAATGCCCTTGCTGGCTCATTCAGCAGCAAAATAACCCAAGTAGAAACAGCTACCAAGTCCGTCTAGAACGTCTAGAACACATAGACATCTTTACAGGATTCCTACTGCGTTTCGTCAGACGATTAAGTATGAATAATAAACTCACACCGTTTTTGTACATTTGCAAGCTTGTGCGTGTCAGCTTGCAAACAAACACGTAGTTACCACAGGAGATTCACTATGGCAGAGTTTAAGCCTTCTTCGTACCTAGACAATACCCCCTCACAGGATGCTCTGTCCGAACGCATTAAGCAGCTCGAGGCTGAACTTGCAGCTTGCCAAGCTAGCAGTAACATCCATCTAAACAGCAGCTTAGCAAGTGTCCTTCAGCACAACCTCACTGCCACAGCGGTATTTGATACAGATATGCGCTATGTTGCTGCTAATGACAAATGGTTACAAGATTATGGGCTCGAGCAGCAAGAGATCATCGGTAAGTCTCATTACGACATTTTTCCAGATATTAGTGACGCTTGGAAAGATGTTCACACGCGCTGTCTAGCTGGTCACAGCGAGTCACAACGGCAAGACCCTTATCCCAGAGACGATGGCAGCCTCATGTGGCTGGATTGGTCTGTTTATCCCTGGTTTAAGAAAGGGTTTAAGCAAGGGGCTAACTCAACTGAAACACCTGCCGGCATTGTGATGTCTACGAACGTTGTCACCAGCCAAGTACAAGCCCGTGAAGACGCCCGCGTGTTTCATAAGCTAGTCGAAGCCAGTTCAGATGGCATTGTGATGAGCGACCTAGACAACACCATCACCTATGCCAACAGTGCCTACAAACGCATGCTGGGACTACCCACAACTCAAAAGTTAGCAGGTACATCCGTCGCTGACTACATGGCGGCAGATGTTGAGAGCAACAGCCATTTAAATAATGTCCCGTTAGATGATGTTAACGCCACAACCTGGCAAGAAGGCACATGGCAAGGCGTACTGCACCACCAACGTGCGTCCGGCGAGGTCTTTCCAGCTCAGGTGAATTCGTTTGCCATGCGCGACGCACAGGGAGCCCTTACCAAACGTGCAGCCATTTACCAAGACGTGAGCAGTGAGCAAGAGCTTTTACGCACAGTGAGCGACAACGAACAACGCCTCGAGATGATTATCACAAACTTACCTATTATGCTCTTTACAACTGACCTCAACGGTACTATAAGCCTGTCTGCGGGGCGCGAGCTTGTGCATTTGGGACTGCGTCCGGGCGAAGTTGTGGGGCAGTCTATTTTTGACTACTACCGCGACATGCCCGTGATTACAGATAACGTCCGGCGTGCGCTTGCCGGCGAAGAAATTACCTTTGAAGCCTACTATGCCAAGTATAACCAACACTTTGAACGTTACTTTGCACCCTTAAAAGATGCTGATGGCACAATTACTGGCATGATGGGTATTGCCTACAACATTACCGAACGCAAGCGTGCTGAGGCTGAACTAGAAGCGTGGAAACGGCGCTATGACCTAATTGTTGCTGCCACGGGGCAAGCCATTTATGAGCATGACATTGCCAGTGGTGGCATCAAATGGGGCCAAAGTATAGAGGACATTCTGGGGCACAGTGTGGATACCATGAACAATGGTGGTATTGAACTTTGGACGAATTTACTGCACCCAGACGATGCAGCCGCAGAGATTGCTGAACTCGAGCGCGTCACTGCCAACGCAGAGTATTCCTGCACCGAGTACCGCTTGCAACATGCTGAAGGTCACTACGTAGATGTCCTAGAAAGTGGTGTGTCCACCACTGATGAGCAGGGTAATACCATCACGATGATTGGCATACTGCAAGACATTTCTGAACGCAAAGCAGCCGAGCAAGCCCTAAAGTTAAGCGAAATGCATTTGCAAGCCATTCTTCACAACTTGCCTATCATTGTCTTTTCTACAAATCGTGATGGCATCTTTACCTTTTCAGAGGGTAAGGGGCTTGATACACTTGGTCTTGAACCTGGGCAAGTTGTGGGCATGTCCGTATTTGATGTTTACGCAGGTAACGATGTCATTATTAATCACATCAAAGAAGCCCTTCAAGGTGTTAGCTTGAGCCACGAGTCTGAAGCCGCTGGCCAGCATTTTGAAACCTACTACATTCCACTTACCGAAGATGATGGCAAGGTGAACGGTTTACTAGGTGTGTCTTACAACACCACCTTGCGTAAGCAAAGTGA
>JBCCOX010000519.1:0-4033 GCA_039025155.1 Deinococcota bacterium
GAACGGTTGTCCGTTGGTCATGGTGAAAAACAGATCAAAGCCAGCAAGCCCACCAGTGATGGCTAGCAATGCCGTAATTGTGGTTGTTTCTCGCAACCAGGGTAGGGTGATACTCCAAAACTGTTGCAAATTGTTGGCACCGTCTAACCGCGCAGCTTCGTATAAAGATACAGGAATACGTTTTAAGGCTGCTAGATAAATAATCATGTAAAATCCAGCAAATTTCCAGCCGGAGACCAACGTCACCGCAGCAAGAGCCGTTGCTGGGTTAGCAAGCCAAGGTTGAACCCAAGCCTCTAAACCAATTGCACTCAATATGGCATTGATAAGTCCCAGTCGGTAATCATAGACAAAACTCCAGAGGATGCCTGCAGCCACCATCGACAGCACAACAGGAGAAAAACAAAGGACACGCAAAAAAGAAAACCCCGGTCTTTCGCTGTTGAGAACAAGCGCCAGAACAAGCCCGTAGCCAACTTCAACAATGAGCGTGCCGAGGGTGTAAAGACTTACGTGTAGATACGCTCTTAAGTGAATGCTATCTTGAAACGCGCGCACGTAGTTGGCAAAGCCCACCCACTCTGGTGCTGCTAAGCCGTCCCAGCGGGTAAACCCGTAATACAAGGTTGTGCCCAAAGGAAGCAGCACAAAACAGGCAAAGAGTACCAACGCCGGGAGCACAAACAAATACTTTTGGAGTTCTTGCTTGGCGTTGGCTGAACTAGCTCGAGGTGGTTTAAGCTGAGGTGGTTTAGATCGTGCTAATGACACTATGGAATTCCTCTGACAGGCATCGCTGAATTTTATGATGAGGTGCCCACTGTAACGACATCCGTAAACATTGAGCTACAGACCAAATTGGTTATCCGTATGCGCGCAGCTCGGTAAATTCGGTAAGTATAGAGCAAGCTCCATACTCACCGCTAACGCTGTAATCCGCTATAAATCTGGAGGTTGCCTTCGCAGAAGTATTGTTACAACCTATCGTCAGCGCCACCAAATGGGTCGATACTTCTACGAAAAGCATTCAAATATCTAATGTTGCTGTGGTGCTTAGGTTACCCTACAAACTATAATAATAAGCTCGTCTAAAGATAGTCCTGCTACCGCTAAAAGGGTTATCTCAAAGGCTCGAGCTGTTCATCAATCCACACAAGGGCATCTTCAGCACTGCGTTGTCCAGCAGCAACAAACGCAGCACCCTGATAAAACACGTCGGCCACTTCAACCGGGTAGCCCGTGTCTGGCGGTGGCACGATGGCATCTGCCTCGGCAAAAAGTTGCGCCAGTTTTTGGGTATTGGGGTTTAGATCTGCGTTGTCCATCACATCTCTAACCGCGCTAAATGCACCTGCTTCAGCCCAGGTAATCTGATTGTCCACGTTGCTAAAAAACTTCAAAAACCGCACGGCTTCATCAAAATGAGGTGTATCCGCAGTAATCATGTGTCCTGTGGAAAGTCCGATGATACTGTTAGGCGAGCCGTTGCCACCCGCGATAATGGGCGTGTTAAACGCGCTGTAGTTAAACTCTTCGGGGGCAGATTCCAGTGCTAAGGGGACAAGCCATGAACCGATGGGATGCATGACTGCAAAACCTTGAAAAAAGCCGCTCATCGCCGGGTCAGCGCCTAGGCTGGGCATATCTAGATTAAACGCATCAAGCTCGTGCAACGTCTCAAAAAGCTGAAATGCGTCTACAAACTCAGCCTGATTAAAGGGTTCTTGCAACCTAAAGGCAGCGTCAAAGGTTTCGGGACTAACCACTCGAGCCGTTACATGCCCGGCCCAGTTACCAAAGGGCCACAGTTCTTGATTACCAAACATAAGCGGTGTTTCACCGTTACTTGCTAGTGTTTCAACAACCGTCAAAAATTCTTCCCACGTTGCTGGTTCTGTGAGGTCGTACTCAGCAAAGACATCCTCGTTGTACCAAATCACAGTTGTGACATCTAAATTGCTAGGCACCATGTAAATGCGTCCTTCATAGACGGTACCTGCCGGAGCGGACCAAGCAGCCTCAATAAAACTGTCACGCCAGCCGTCTTCACTTAGAGCGTCAGTTAAATCAGCAGCAAACCCGTTACGGGCGTTGCTGGCAACTTGCTCACCACCGAACTGAAAGTAAATATCAGGGGGTGATGAACTTTGGAGGAGGGTAATGAGCCCGGTATCTTGGTAGAGGTCATCATCTTGAACAATCTGCCGAACGGTAATATCCGGGTTGGCAGCTTCAAAAGCTGCAATAATTTGATCAAACGCAAGTCTGTCAGCACCGCCGGTTCTACCGTGAGCAATGGTGAGCTCAACTTGGGCGGTCACAAGTCCGGCGATGAGCAGTATTGTTAAACAGTAAAGCAGTGTTTTTAGACGTTTCATCAGATGCTCCTAAGCTAAAACGATTAACGAGTGAGAGTATTGAAACGAGAGCGTATTGACTCAAATGGATTATGTACTCAAAGAATTTATAGTGTCGGAGATGTAGAAACTTAGTACTTGACAAGCTATCTAGATATTAGGTGCTGCGTCACCTCCCTTACATCACTGTACCGCTAATTCATGCGTTTTTGCATTTATATGGATAAGACTACCTCGAGCAAAGCTTTGCTCGAGTGCCATGAGGCTAGCACCCCAAGCACCTGCATAGTCAGGTAAGGCGGCGTAACTAATGTGGATATGTTTGAGTAGGGGACCAACGACAAGGCGCTTTAAGGCGGTCTCGAGGATGTTGAGAAATCCTTGACCTGCGTGCCTGAGGTGCCCACCTACCACAACACAGGGCGCACCACTTATATTCACGGCTGCTGCTAGGGCGTAACTTAAATGGCTAGCAAGTTCATCTAACACCAAATACGCAGCTTTATCACCTTGGGCTGAAGCCTGACAAATAGCTAAAAAACTAATGTCAGGAATGTCTAGTGTTGTCTCTACACCTGCAGATACTAAGTCATTAAAACGTGTTTCAACGGCTTGGTACGTTGCCACTGTTTCAAGACAACCTTGAGAACCACACTGGCACTGTTTGCCGTCAGGTACGACGTTAACATGCCCCAACTCACCACAGACACCGGAAGAACTTTTGAGGAGTGTGTCATTAACAAAAATGCCACTGCCAATACCCTGCTTGCCTAAGAAAAGGTAAATAAAGTCAGGTCTTGCTCGAGCAGCGCCACATTTGTGTTCAGCAAAGGCAAACGACCTTGATACATCTTCAACGACAATAGGAACACCATGTGTGAGGTTGGCATGTTCATACAGATAAGTCATCACCTGAAACGGGGTTGTGCTGTGTTGTGTCGTCCAGTTGCCCTCAGCGTCCACAACGTCATGAAGGGCAAGACCAAGCGCTGTAACGCGCGTCCACGCAACATTATGTGCTGATGTAAACTTATGTAACTCAGCAATAAGTATGTTGACAACATCAGCAGTGGCTTCAAACACAGGTGGACGGTCAAGTTCCGTCCACGCAACGAGGTCACCAAGTGTATTTGTAAGGGTTAAGGTGAGCTGACCTCGTCCAAACTCGAGTCCTAAACTGTAACCTGCATAAGGATAGAGTTTAAGGATTTCTGCCGGACGCCCCCGACCTTGAAGGGTCAAGTTATCTAGCGTAGGGTCAGCGTCTACATGAAGTAAATCGTCTTCAATGAGATCAGTAACTAAACGAATCACTGCTGTCATATTGAGATCAAGACGGGCCGCAAGCTCAGCCCTTGTCAGGCCACCAGCGTCGTGGATCAATTTAAGAGCAGTTATTTGGCGTGCTTCTTTCGTCGAAGATATTTTAATGCGATAAAGCATAAAATAATCAGGCGACACCTGTCAATGTTTTTGTGGAGGACCTAAACTATCTTTATAATAGCGTGCGTATACCTGCTCGAGGAGACTTAACTGCAGGACAACCGCAAAGTCGAGACATGAGTTAGGTAGCTAGGTTAGGGTGGATCATGACAAAACTGAACACAAGCGCCGAAATCAGTAACGTCACGATTGGCAAAAGCCTGCTAGCGGTGTTCAGTGATTTGCCTGACCCA
>JBCCOX010000520.1:0-4028 GCA_039025155.1 Deinococcota bacterium
AAAGAAGCTTGCTGATAAGCATTACGTGAAACGTCCATACCTTAGCCTAGCTGCTTATGAGGCTAGTCGTGCGGTGCTGCGGACACCTCAGCATGTTGATGTTGCACGTGCCACTCAGGTGCTAACAGTGCATAGGTAAATTGATCACACCATGCGCCTTTGTCAAATTGATTCTGAAGGAAGTGGGCTTCGCGGCGCATGTTGAGGCGTTCCATGAGCTTGTAAGAGGCGATGTTGCGCGTGTCACAGCGGGCATAGATGCGGTGAAATTTAAACTGCTCAAAGCCAAGCTCGAGCATTGCCTTAGCTGCTTCAGTTGCATAGCCGCAACCTGCAAACGCCGGATTAAAGACATAGCCCAGTTCAGCTTGCTGGCTGGTGAGGCTACGCAAAAACAAAATCACCTCACCTATAAGGTCAGCAGTCTTACTGATGGTGACGGCAAGATACAGCGCATCACCCTCTCGACTAAGCTGGGTGCTGTAAAACCTGCGCTCGAGCGCAGCTTGGCTGTCTTCTCTACCACGCGCTGACCAAGGTAAGTAACGACATACTTCTAGATCACTGTGATAAGCGTGCATCGCCTCAAAATCAGCTTGCCCAAACGGGCGCAGGGTGAGGCGGTCTGTGTGAATGGGAAAGGTAACATTGACATTAACCATGTAAACCAAATCTTACGGGCTGATAGCCGTCAGTGCCGTATGAAGGCAGTACGTAACAGAAACCTATGATGTGGCTGATGTGTTTTCTAACGGTAAATACGGGACGGCATCAACTTGCATGGTGTCAAGTTGCATGGTGTCAAGCATAGTGGTACTTGCTGGCTCGAGCCCCTGTTCTAACCTATGCCACGCAGCTAGCGCAATCATCGCGCCATTATCTGTTGTTAAATTTAACGGCGGCACAGCGATCTCAATCTTAAGGTCATCGGCAAGTACATCTAAACGCTCACGCAAAACGCGGTTAGCTGCCACACCACCAGCGACTACCAAACGTGTTCGACCTGTGTGCTTGAGCGCCCGCGTACTCACTTTAATTAAGCTATCTACCACAGTTCGTTCAAAACTGGCAGCCACATCTGCTGGGCTGGCATCTGGTGTCTTTTTAAGCAAGGTGGCCACAGCCGTTTTGAGCCCGCTAAAGGAAAAGTCAAAGCCTGTTTGCTGGCGTAGGGGTGGTGTGAACGGGTACGCATGAACGTCACCTTGCTGCGCTAATTTGCTGAGGGCTGGCCCGCCGGGATAGCCGAGCCCAAGTAAGCGCGCCACTTTATCAAAGGCTTCGCCAGCGGCATCATCGCGGCTTTTGCCTAGTTCTAGGTAATGCCCCCAACTAGGAACATCAAACAAGCTGGTGTGCCCGCCCGAGGCAATTAAACACAGAAACGGTGGCTGGGCGTTGCTGGCAGCAATGTGGCCCTCGAGGTGGTGAATAGGCACAAACGGAATACCCCGTCCCCAAGCGAGTGCGCGACCATAGTTAAGCCCAACTAACAGCGCCCCAACCAATCCGGGGCCGTGGGTAGCGGCAACGACATCAACCTCAGCTAAAGTGACGCCCGCTTGATTAAGTGCATCTTTACAGACGGTATCAATGACGTTTAAATGCTCGCGGCTCGCTTGTTCCGGCATCACGCCACCAAAAGCTTCGTGCAAGGCTGTTTGCGAGGCAACCACATTGGCAAGCACCTGACCACCACGGATGATGCCGATGCCCGTGTCATCACACGAGGTGTCAATGCCCAAGATAATCACAAGATTAGCTTAGCACTTGAGGGTCTGGTGAGCGTGTTAGTGCTTATCCTAAAAACAACGTTCAGCACGCTAAGATAGTTAAGTGGATTGGCAGACGGTACTCACTAACTACTCTCAAGTAGACGTGCGCAAAGTAGGCGCAGGCTTGCAGTTTGCCAGCAAACCCGGACTTCCCTTTTACCCAGACGTACCACCTGCAACCCTGCAACTTTTACAACTATTAATGCCTCCAGCAGGACAGGTTATTGTTGACGCCAGTCACAGCCAAGGCTTACTGGCACAAGCCTTGCAGCATGCGGGTGCTGCTGAGGTTTGGGTGGTGACAGGCTCGAGCGCTGCCCTAACGACCAGCCAGCACATCAATACCAACCTTCAATACACAGCCAACCCACTCTGGCAAATGCCCCCAAACTTGGCAGATGCCATTTACCTCGTCCCAAGCACAGCTTTGGGAGATGTACGCGTTGAAGCTGAGGTTCAGGGAGCTTACAGGTTGCTCAAACCGGGTGGCATGCTCACGATGGCATTATCTAAACGTCAAGGTGCAAAGCGCTATGAACAGGTTGCTAGAAACTTGTTTGGTGACCTAACCTCCCTCAGCAAAACTAAAGACTGGCAGTTAAGCCGCTGTGTAAAAGCTGACGCACCTAGTGAGCCTCAAGTTATCGGTGAGCCTCAGACGTTTGAGGTGGTGGGGCTCGAGCTACAAGCTCATCCGGGCGTATTTGCCGCAGGCAAGTTAGACGGCGGCACAGCGTGTCTTTTAGATGTCCTAACGCAAGACGGCCTCTTAAATGACACCACCTTGCTCGGCAAGCGCGTGCTTGACCTCGGTTGTGGTTACGGTTTACTCGCGCTTAAAGCTGCGCTTGCCGGCGCTGCCGTGACTGCTTTGGATGATGACCTACTCGCCGTCAAGAGTACCGCCGCCAACGCTAGTCACTACGGTTTAGATGTTCGCTGTTTACATTCTGACGTTGGCAGTGCCTTAACCGATGAAGTCTTTGATGTTGTGCTGATGAACCCACCATTTCATGTCGGTAAACAGGTAGATATGCACGTTCCCTATGCATTTTTAGCAACTGCCATTAAGCACCTTGCCGATGATGGTGTTGTTTATATTGTCGCCAACGCTGCTTTAGATTACGAAACACCCCTCACTACTTGGGGACGGCTTAAGCAGGTACATCAGTTTGAGGCTTACAAAGTTTTGGTTTGGCAGCATCACAAGTGAGTGTAAATCTGCACTAGCTCGTAGCATCAACTAAAACACCGTGCTGCTCAGCAATGTGGCTAACGTAGGTGATAAAGGTCTGTGCTGCTGTAGATAATTGCTTGCGACGTGACAAGTGAACTAGTGCGGTGTCTCGGTAAGTTGGCGGTAAATCAGCAACAGGAACGCGGCTGATGGTACCAGCCTCGAGTTCTTCCTGCACGACCATCTGGTTAAAAAAGCCTGCCCCCTGCCCGTACTTCACAAGGTGCAACGCCGACGCTGAACACAGGTCAGCCGCGCCCGCCCGGCTGCACAAACGCGCCAAATGACGCGGCGTAACTTGCCACCAACGCAGCAAAATAAGCGGCTTGCTGTGGGCGATCACATCCTCTGTTTGGACTCTGCCTAGTTGGGTGAGCGGATGCTCTGGTGACGTAAACAGATGAACGGGTTCACGCAAGTGTAAAACAGGCGTAAGGTCAGCTAACAGCGGCTCCAAACACGGCCAGCACACAAACCCCAGCTCAATCACACCATCGTATAAAAACTCCAAAATATCCCAATGTTTGCCGTCAGGTAGCACACACTCAACGTCGGGGTGGGCTTCAGCAAAGTGCCGCATGGCAGGGCCAACCAGTGCGCTCGCCAGCGAGTGTAAGATGCCAACCTGCAAGCGGCCCTGAACCCCGCTTGCACTCAGTTGGGCAGCATCGCGCCCGTCTTGCAAACTGGCGATGGCACGGCGTGCAAAGGGCAAAAACCGCTCACCTTGTTCGGTGAGGCTGACGCGCCGACCCCGTTGAAATAGCGGGCTGCCGAGGTGCTGCTCGAGCATCTGCACACGCGCGCTTACCGTCGGTTGCGAGATACCAAGTGCAAACGCAGCTTTGCTAAAACTGCCTTCGCGGACAATCCGTTCAAAGGTAATGAGTTGAGCTAAATCCATAGGTCAAGTATAGAAAAAATTGATACGTTACATTACACTTAGGCTATTGAAGATGTCCTAGACGAGATTTAACATGGCTACATAATGCTATCTATATTTTTTGACTATTGGA
>JBCCOX010000521.1:0-4010 GCA_039025155.1 Deinococcota bacterium
ACCAGCAATCAGATAAGGGTTGGTCAGTGATAGGTCTAGCTGACTATCAGGGTAGACAAACGCAGGCGAGACGATGGCAGCAAGTACGGCAGCAGGTACAAAGCGTAATGCGCGCTCGAGCCAAGCAGGTAACCGCAAGCTATCTGAAACAAGGATGAACGAGTAGCGCATCGTAAACACAATGAGCCCTAAGAGGATGATGAGAATGTAAAAATTCATGCGTTAGAGCTTGTTGCAGGGGTAGTTGTGTGCGTAGGTTTGCTCGAGGCATCAGGCAAATAGATATCTAATGCAACGCCAACACTCACCGCGAGGATGGTCGCAACGATGAGACCTAGCCCATAAGGAAGCTGAAAACTCACCAGCGCGCCTAGCCCACCTACCAAAGCTGTGATGTACTGGTTGCGCCCCCGCAAGCTCGCAAATAGGAGAGATGTAAACACGAGTGGCACTACAAAATCTGCTGACCAAGCTGCCGGTATAAGTTGCCCGATGAACGTGCCTAGCAGCGTCGTAAATTGCCACGCCAACCACAGCGACAGGGACACGGTTGCAAAGTAGTAATGTTTGTAAGGAGCATCTGGGTGGCTTGCATAGTGGTGCATGCTGAGCGCGTAGCTAGGGTCGGTCATCATGTAGGCGAGCGGGGCCCGCCAAGGTTTAGGAAAGTGCTTAAACTGCGGTGCTATTGACAAGCTATACATGAGCATGCGCAAGCTCAAGGTAAAGGTAATCAGCACAATGGTGATGCTGGGAATACCCGACCCGTAAAGTTGCAACGCGGGTATCTGCACAATGCCCGAAAACACCACAACGGACATAAGCACGGCATCAAGACTGCTACGTCCAGCGTCGATTGTGCTAACGCCAGCGACCAAGCCAAATGGGACCATACCGAGCATGAACGGTAGCGTAGCTCTAAGTCCAGCGAGGCTAACTTGCTTACGAGAAGAAAACGCCATGCATCAGTGTATCGACTCTGCAGCGAGATGATGGTGTATTCAGGCTAGGTCTGCTAACATTTTGGTGCAGTAAAACACCATGTGCAATGATGCAAAATATTCTCGTGTCTTATCCATTGAGAACATCAAGACATATGAGAACATCAAGACATAACAAGCACATAAGTCAGGACATCGGAAAATACGCGAACTCAGATGATACCGGTAAATTCATCTTGAAGCGGTTAGTTGAGGTGCACGAGTGGATTAACTGGGCGATTATTCTCGCGGATTTCAAAGTGCAAGTGAGGTCCCGTAGACAACCCTGTTGAGCCAACATTGGCAAGTAATTCCCCACGTTCTACATACGCGCCTTCGTCTACATGTAAGTTGCTGTTGTGCGCGTACCACGTTTCTGACCCACCATGATGCCGCACTTTGATGGTGTAGCCGTAGGCACCTGACCAGCCTGCAAAGGTAACTGTGCCACTGCGGGCCGCGACAACCTCACTACCGTAAGGTGCAGCAATGTCTAAACCGGTGTGAAAATTAGACGTGCCCATACCCAGTCGGCGCGGTCCAAAGCGGGAGGTGAGGCGTCCTTGTAAAGGCCATGTGTAGCGGTTTTCCATGGCTTCGGCAAGGCGTTCTTGCTCGCGGACGTGCTCGAGCCGGGCCATCACATGCATGGGCGGCACACCGGGTAAAAAGAGGGTTTGCCCAGGGCGCAAATCCGTAGGTTCACGAATGCCATTAGCAGTTGCAAGCTCCACAGCGCTGAGGCCGTAAATATCGAGGATATCCGCAACAGTTTGGCCGTGCTCGAGCGTCACAATAAGCCCCTCGCTGGGTGGAATTAAAAGCTCGAGCCCTGCTGGAAGTTGATCAAATGACGATAAATCTGGGTTAGCACCCACAATGGCCTGAAGGCTCACGTCGTAGGCGTCCATAACCTCACTTAAAGTTTCTTCGGGGGTAAGGGTGTGCAGCTCAAAGCCGGGTGGTGCTAGCGGGGTGGACTCTACCGTGCCCCCAACAGCCTCAGCATAGGGGATGCGTAAAACCTGCCCTGCATAGACAGTGTCTGAACGCAACTCGTTTTCTTCTTTAATGCGGGTAATAGATACGTTGTAGCGTAGTGCAATGGCACTCAAGGTGTCGCCGGGGCGCACTTCACAGAGGGCCATACCACTGGCATAACTCCAACCCGACAAGCTCACTACAATAATGCCAAGAACAAGCAAGCACACACGGCTGTGATGCGCTAAAAAGCGCCAATAAGACCCATGTTGCCGTAGGTATTTATAGTGCTGGTAGGACCGCGTGAAACTACAACTGTGAGGTTCTTGCTCGACTTGTGTCATGGTAGCTGAAGTAATACGTCGAACCAAGTTACGCAAAGCTGAGGCATTGTTGTAAAGACCATAGGTCTCTCCCTAGTTTCAAAAAGTTCTCTTGGGTGCAGTGTAGGGCTTCCAGAAAAGCTCGACATAGTCAGCTCATTGGTTAAGCCAGTTAATTGATGATGTGCCCCTCATGAAATAAACCCCAAAGATAGCTATCTATCGCTATTCTTGACATTTTCTTTACACAAAATAATCGGTGAACACATGTCTGCATACCCTTATTGAAGTTATTAAAAACGTCCAAACCACTAATGAATAAAGCAGCACAAAAACTCGCGTATGTGAATCTAAGTTTTTACGCGCTAGCTCGTGCAGGACGCACGCATTTAGCAGTCCCCCATGGACGCAGATACGTTAACATGACCCCTTGAGAGAAAATGTAGGGTACATATCTGCTGACGCTCGAGTTCTAGGGTAAAGCCAATATTGTTATTTAGGGGTGGTACGCACCCGTGACATTACGCATTAGTGGTATCACTCAGCAGTAGCATTACTCATCATTAGCGTCACGAAAAGGTAATTCGGTCACCACAGCCTCAACTTGCTGACCTGCTACAGATATCTGAACAGGGCTACCTATAGGGACATTTTTACGAAGGCTTACCAGCCCAAGCCAACCTAAACCCGGGTGGTGCACAATGCTGCTAGCGCTACCAACAGATTTGCCTGTTTCAGCTAGAACAACGCTAGTGCCATCTGCTACGGGGTTACTAGGGGCCCCAGCCAGACGAAGGCCTACGAGCTGACTGCGCACGTTGGCGCGGGCTTCAATGCGGGCCATAATTTCTTGACCTAAATAACACCCTTTGTTGTAGGACACAGCATGGGTTAAGCCAATAACTTGCGGAAGCGTGCTGCCACGGCTTTCATGCTTGGCAGAGGGAATGCCTGCAGTAACCCTAGCTAGCTCGAGCGCGTCTTGTCCAGCTAGCAGCACACCCTGCTTGCAAAGGTCACTCACAACCTCAGATACGGTGGCAAGCGGCACAATTACATCCACGCCTCCTGCAATACTGCGGGCGTGGGGTGTCACTAAAATGGTCTGCCCAGCATAATCAAGTGGGTAAATAACATGCGCCTTAGCTGGTTGAAGGTTTGTCAACTGATCATCAGGGATGTCGACATCAAGCTGTTCTAAAACCTCTGCAACACGTGAACCTTGCAAGCTCATCACAAGACTGTTCTGCGCGTCAATAACAACTTGGTCAAAAATGATGTGTTTCTGCAAGTGCTGGCGCATTGTCTCGCCGTCGCCGTCGTCTACAGTGAGAACAAGTTGATCGGCCAAGCGGTAGACCCGCGCTAAAGCCTGTACTTGCCCTTTAACGTTGAGGTTGAGGTTACGATTACTTTCGTTATCTTTAAGTCCCTTAACTTGGTTACTAACTTGCCCGTGAAGAAACTCGAGCCTATCTTCACCTGTAAGGACATACACCGATGCATCTAGCAAAGGAATAAGTGCAGCTTCGTTAATAGCATTGAGGTCGTCAGTTGGATTCCCAAAGTGGGCTAGGCGATCTTGGTGGGGCACGCCGCCATGCTCACGCACAAAATAGTCACGTGGGTCAAGCTGTGTAGAAATATCTGCCATAGTTGGGTTGTAGCATATTCCTGTTACTGATGATGTTGGCAGCGTCAGGCTTGTGCTGCTACATGTTTCTGA
>JBCCOX010000522.1:0-4007 GCA_039025155.1 Deinococcota bacterium
ATTGGGACAGCGGTCGGTAAACCTTGCATCGTACTTCATCATGTCATTGATGTTTGACCTGCTTTGATCTTGTAAAGGAGCTAATAGATGATTACAACTATGCCCTTCGGTCGCACCGGACACGCAAGTACCCGCACTATCTTCGGCGCAGCCGCCCTCAGTAAGGTCACCCAAGCTGAAGCTGACCAGACAATGGAGCTTGTAATGCAACACGGCATCACCCACATTGATACGGCGGCCAGTTATGGGGACGCGGAACTTCGTTTAGCACCGTGGTTACAAAACCATCGTGATGAGGTTTTTTTAGCCACCAAAACAGGTGAGCGCAACTATCAAGCAGCTAGAGATGAAATTTATCGCTCGTTAGAACGGATGCAAGTTGACCACATTGACTTAATTCAGTTGCACAACTTAGTTGACCCAAGTGAGTGGGAGGTTGCCATGAGTGCAGGCGGCGCACTTGAAGCAGCCATTGACGCCAAACACGAAGGCATTGTCTCCTACATTGGCGTAACAGGTCACGGCCTCACGGTTGCTCAGCGGCACTCGCAAAGTTTAGAAAAATATGACTTTGATGCTGTTCTGCTACCCTTTAGTTATGTGATGATGCAACTTCCTGACTACGCCGCTGACTTTGAAGCGCTGTATAAACTTTGCCAAGAGCGCAATGTCGCTGTACAAACCATTAAAGCCATTACCCGCGCACCGTGGGGTGACAAACAACCCACTAGAGCCACATGGTACGAGCCGCTCGAGGAACAACACGACATTGACAAAGCTGTTCACTGGGTCTTAGGACAAAAAGAGGTGTTTCTAAACACCGTGGGTGATATTCACATTTTGCCCAAAGTATTTGATGCCGCTGAGAGATTTACGGGCACAACTAACGACAGTGAGATGGAAGTTGTGTTTAGAGAGCGCCAGATGGAACCGCTGTTTACGTCTTAGGGTTTATGTCTTGAGGTGTGCATCTTGAGGTTTATGTCTTGAGGTGTGCATCTTGAGGTTTACGCCTTGAGGTCGAAGATGTTTTGTATGGACTAGCATGTTACGTAACTATATACTCGAGGCATCTTCAGCCAAGGCATTGTGTTTTCGTCGTACTGCCAATGCCACTAGACAACCAAATCTCAAACGTAGTTCTTGATAGATCACGCGGTAGACTGTCTTATGACACTCCGTAACCTCACGTTCTCGAGCCTCTTGCTCAAGTGCGTTCAAGATCATATAAAGGTCGTCCTATGACCCTCCGTGTTGGTATCATTGGCGCGGGTCAAGCTGGTGAACGTCATGCCGTGGGCTTTGCTGCCTGTGAAGATGCTCAGCTTGTTGCTGTTGCCGATATTGACCAAGGTCGTGCTGAAACCTTAGCAACGCGCTTTGAGGCAAAAGCGTTTACAGATTGGCGTACTCTGCTTGATGAAACGCTGGATATTCTCGTAGTGAGTTTGCCCCACAACATGCACGTCGCGCCCGCTGAAGCTGCTGCTGCGCGCGGCGTTCACGTACTTATGGAAAAACCAATTGCCACCACGTTGGAAGATGCGAAGCGCATTGTTCAGGTTTGTGAGGGTGCCAATGTCAAACTTAGCATTAGCTTTGTGCACCGCTTTCGGGAAGAATTGCAAGTTGCAAAAGGGTGGCTCGAGGCCGGACATGTGGGCACAGTGCAAGTTGCCCGTGAATCAATGGGCGGGCAACGCGGTGCACACCTTCCCAAATGGGTCACGCAGCAAGATATTGCAGGCGGTGGCGTGCTCATGTACAGTGCTATTCACGGCTTAGACAGATTGCGCTGGTTAATTGGCAGTGAGGTTGTACATGTAACTGCACAAACTCGCACGTACAATCCCAACACAGACGTTGAAGACGGCGTGGCAGCACTGCTCACCTTTGCCAATGGTGCCACGGCTACCCTCACTAGCAACGCACCTGTTTACCGGGCTCAACCCGCACGTTGGGAAACTGAACTTTACGGAGATACAGCCTTCGTGCGCATACGCACGCGGCAATTCACGGAGCTAAGCAGTGATGACATGACCGAACACGTTGATACCGCAGCCTTTAGTGAAAAGTTAGGCATTCACTACAACTTTGCACGGCAAGCGCAAGCCTTTGTGGAAGCTATACGTGAAGATACAACGCCAGCCATTACTGGAGAGGATGGCGTAAAAGCGCTCGAGCTTGCCTTTGCTATCTACCAAGCCGCTGACACAGGTGAAGGTGTTCGGCTCGAGCATAAACCGCAATAGGGCTAGTAGTTTTACGAGCAACTATGACGGTAACTATGACAGGTCAGTGACGTGCAAGCGCGTGTGTAACGCAAGAGATATAAGAAGATCATCCCAAAGGCCTATCCTAGCCAGTTATTTAAGCTGTTGTCACACACTCTTAAGGTGCTGAGTTAACCAAGGGAGATAGCGAGAGTTTAGTTAATACGACGCCTGTACTAACTCATCGTAACGATGTTAGCTAAGCCCACATGCATCTCACCTACATCTCACCCAATATCAAACATGTTGAACTATTTCGCTATTCAGCGCAGGTATAAGGTGCTATACTAACGCCTATGTTAGAACCGTCCCTTCAGTTGTACGGCTCTACGTATGACGAAGTCAACTCCATGCTTGACGAACTCATCACTAAGAGCCATGCACGGTATGCTATGATCATTGATCTGAAAGGCTTTGTGCTTTTGCATAACAAAGCCCTTTGGGCACCTAAACCGCCCTCGTTAGATTCACTTGCTAGCCTTGTTGCGTCCAACTATTCTGCCAATACCGCCATCGCCAAGCTTTTAGGTGAAGACGGTTTCAAAGAAATGGTGCAACAGGGCGAAGAAATTAGTATTTACCTCGAAGAACTAGGTGACAAAGCCATTTTAGTCACTATTTTTGATAAATCCGCTGCACTTGGGCGTGTTAAACTTTTTACAAAAAAAGCTGCCGAAGAAATTCGTCAAGTTATTGATAAAAGCACCGAGCAAGCACCGCAACTTACGTTTGACAGCAGTTCTACTAGCGCCCTCTTAGATAGCTTTTTTGGGGATAACGATTAATGAGTACGATCAACTTTTCCGCCCGAGAAATTAATTTCAAAATTGTCTACTACGGCCCCGGTCTTTCAGGCAAAACAACCAACATCAAAAAAATCTATGAGCAGGTTCCGGGTGAAGCCAAAGGCGAGATGGTGAGCCTTGCAACTGAAGACGAGCGCACCCTGTTTTTTGACTTTCTACCACTGGATTTAGGCAGTGTTAACGGCTTTAAAACGCGCTTTCACCTGTACACTGTACCTGGGCAGGTCTTTTACAACTCGAGCCGCAAGCTTATTCTGCGTGGTGTAGACGGCATTGTTTTTGTAGCAGATTCTGACCCTAGCCGCCTTCGTGCCAATGCTGAATCTTTGCGCAACTTGCGCGAAAACTTAAAAGAATATAACCTTTCACTTGAAGAGATCCCTTACGTTGTACAAATCAATAAACGCGATTTACCCAACGCACTGCCTTCTGAAATGATTCGTCAAGTACTCGACCCAACAGGCAAAGTTCAAACCTATGACGCCATTGCATCACAGTTTGTAGGTGTATTTGAACCCCTTAAAGGTGTTTCCAAGTTAGTACTCGAGAAACTTGCTCAAACAACCTAATCTTCTTTGGGTATTAACGCTTAGAGGACGGCTTAAGCACAATACCCACACACTGTATTAGTTCTTAGATAACTGGACACTAGGTCCGGTTATTTTTTTGTTGTGACAAAGAGCATCATCCATGCAGGTTACGCCAATGTAGTTTGTGCTGATGCAATTCAACACGCATAACTGGGTAGCTAGGTCGTGTTAGGCTAAAAAGCGTGTTTGAAGAGTCCGTTGAGGGGTTTATTGTGCGCTGGCGCGGGTACGCCAACCCGGCTAAGCTGTACAGCCATATAGAAGGCAGCCCGCTGCTCGAGTGCCACATTGAAGGGCATATTCTCAATGTCTTTGAACGCACCAACCCCTACGCTTCG
>JBCCOX010000523.1:0-3994 GCA_039025155.1 Deinococcota bacterium
ACCAACAGCCATGCGGTTATACATTAACGGGCAACTAGACGGTGAAACCGTACGCGAAAGCAACTACGCGTCTACCGGGGATGCCATACAACTTACCCGGGTGGGTGCCGCCGAGTTAATTGTGCCCTGTGACGGTGCGTGTAAAACAAGGTTCCCATTTAACGGCTCCATTGATGAGTTGATGGTGTTTGATTATCCGCTGTCTGCCAGTGAAGTCTTAACGATGTATCAAAACTTCGATATTTACAAAGAAGACTAGCGTTGTAGAGGCGTTTCATGAGGCGTTGTTACACATCACCGATGTTGAAATGTCGTGCTTAAGAAAGAAGATTTCATCAGGTGTAATGCATGTGTCACGACAGCGTAGTGTCACTGATAAATCAAGACCATGTAAAGCGCGTATGACCAATATTGTTACCGGGACAGCCAAGCAAGTACCGCAACCGTAAGAAAGACAAGCCAAGATAGATGCCTTGCGCGGGTAAACCCCAACGCAAGGCAGCCACAAGCGGCGAATACGATGCTGACGGTGTTCAAGATAGCTTGTCTCATATCGAAATGCAGACGTGCCGCGAATAATAAATACGCAAAGCCAAGACCCATCACACTGGTAATGTGCCACGCAAACCGTAGAGTTTGGCGAGTAAAGCTGTCGTCTCCAAAAAGTTGAGGGAGCTGACGACTACGAAATAACCGCATGAGGATATAGCGCTCACCTAGATACGAATGAGCGAGCACTGTGAGCACGATTAGACTAGCAGCAAGGATAAGCACGTCTGAGCAAAATTAGATAAGCGGTTCAGGGACCGGGAAGCTCGAGCCCACGCTAACTGCCTGCCCGGTCTCTACCGACGTATAGGCGGCTTCCAAAACCTCCACAATATGCGCGGCCTGTTCACCGGAAGTATGTTGCGGGGTATTGTGCAACAGGCTATCTATCATGTCACGAATGCCTGTTCCCCAGCGGATATCGTCTGGTGCGGGCGCGTGTAAAGGAAGCTTCTCATAAGGCTCGTTAAATGGGGCAAGTTCCACGCTAGCGTTCGGGTGGAACCAGCTCGAGAGAAAGAGCGATTGGGCGTCGCCGTGAAGCTCCAGGCCACTTTCTTGTTTGCTGCTGTGACTCACGTAAAAGTTGGCCGTTAAGCGAGTGAGGACGCCACTGGCGTGCTCGAGCATACAAACCAAAAAGTCTGGTCCAGACAGGGTGAACGCCTCATCTTCCAGTGTCTTACGGTCAGCATGCAAGGTTGTGCCGTAACTCGTGACCTTCCGAACGGGCCCAAACAACACCGTGAGCAAGGTGAGCGGGTACACGCCCACATCCCAAAGCGGGCCCACATCATAAAACGGCGCTGGGTTGGGGTGCCAAGTTTCAATGCGAGCCCAGTTCACTTCGGCATAGACAACGCGCACCGTACCGAGCACGCCCGCACGAAGCTGCTGCCACGCGGTTTGTTGGGCTTCACCCAAAAACGTAAATGGTGACACACCAAGCCGCAACCCTTTATCAGCAGCTAGTCCGATGAGTTCTTGGGCTTGTGCGTAGGTAAGCGCCAACGGTTTTTCGCTGTAGACGTGTTTCCCCGCCTCGAGGCAACGCTTGGTGATCTCGTAATGCGCGTGGTGAATGGTGAGGTTGACAATAATATCGATGCTGTCATCAGCTAGCATGGCGTCGAGGTCGTCGTAGAACTTGAGGTCATGTTCACTGGCAAAAGCTCGGGCCTTATCTATGAAGGCATCGGTTACACCAGCCAAATCAACCTGTTGCGAACCTTTGAGGTCATTAACGTACGGTCCAGCAATATTTCCCGTACCCACAATGCCAATACGAAGCTTATCCGGGGAATTAGCCATGCTGATTCATCCAATCTTCTACAAACACGCGGCTGGCACGCAGGTCGTCAGTGGGGTCAAACGTTTCAGGTTCGTGTTCAATGCCAAGCTCGCCTGTATAACCGACATTGGTAAGTGCTTGTAAACACGCGGGAATGTCCGCCACCCCCTCACCTAGTTGGCAGGTGTCGTGCGCGCCTGCTGCATGAACATCTTTAAGATGAACGTGAACAAGATGATCTTTGAGGTCGTTAATAGCTTGCGAGGCACTGAACCCTTGGGTGACCCACCAACCGGTGTCGAGGGCGGTGCCAATGTAGCCATCTGCACCGTCACCAATTTGGGCAAGCATGTCGTCCGGGTGGGTTTCGGGGTGGTTCTCGAGACCCAGTTTCACATCGTAGTTTTTGAGGATGGCGACTGCCTCAGTACGAAACCTAGCTAGCTCAGGACAGCCTCCGCCGATGGAACTTGCGCCAAGGTCGCGAGCGAGTTTGGCAGCCTGCTCGAGGTTGTCTTGACCGCCAATCCAGGTTGCCAAACTGACGACCTCGAGCTGATGTTTAGTGAGTAAGTCTTTGGCAATGCTGACGTGCTCAGCACTGGCCCAATCTGCGTGCAAGTGCCCACCCCACAGGTCGATGGCGGTAAAGCCCAACGCGGCAACATCAGCTAAAAGGGCGTCAAATTTTTTTGGAAAAGACGTGAGTGGGCGAAAGGCGGCTTGGGTGGCGGTATCGCCTTGCCCCCACCCCTCGGTCATTTGATAGCCAACTTCGCGGGCAACGTAATTAGCGCTGATACAAGAAAGTGTGGTCAACATGAGCTCCTTTGCAAGACGATTACTACCTTTTAAGCACAAATGGCGTGATGTGTGTACGCCACGAATGAGTAAAGCGATGTATCTTACATTATGACAACGACAATGAATGTTGGTCTCATTGGTGCAGGTAACATTAGCGACGCCTACGTGCGCGGCCTCGGTTTGTTTGAGGCGGTCAACTTGGTTGCCATTAGCGACATTGATGTGCCCAGGGCCAAAGCTAAAGCCCAAGAACACGGCATTGCTAAAGGGTACAGCGTAGACGACCTACTAGCGGATGATGACGTCCAGATGGTCATTAACTTAACTGTACCGACCGTTCATGCTGAGGTTAGCCTAAACGCACTGAACGCGGGTAAACATGTTTACAGCGAAAAACCCCTTTCGGTGAAACGTGAAGACGCCAAGCAACTTGTAGATACCGCCGCAGCCAACAAGCTCGGGCTAGGCTGCGCACCAGATACCTTTTTGGGCGGCGGCATTCAAACCTGTCGCAAGCTCATCGATCAAGGTGTCATCGGCAAGCCCGTGGCAGCCTCAGCTTTCATGATGCGTTTTGGAGTTGAAGCGTGGCATCCGAACCCGTTTTTCTTTTTTCAGTATGGTGGTCATCCTTTATTTGATATGGGACCTTACTACCTTACAGCCTTGGTGAATTTGTTGGGGCCTATTAAGTCTGCGGTTGGCTTGACCCAAACGGGCATTACCGAGCGGATTGTAGGCAGTGAGCCGCACGCTGGCACGCGCCTAGACATTAGCGCGCCTATTCACAACACGGCGTTGCTCGAGACACACGCCGGGCAAGCGATTACGCTCATTGTGAGCGGGGAAATCATCGGCTCTAAACTGCCCAACATAGAAATTTACGGTGATGAGGGTGCGCTGGTTGTACCCGACCCGAACACCTTTGGCGGACCCATTTATCACAAACAAAAAGGTCAGTCCGACTGGCAAGAACTGCCCATTGACCCCGCTGCCTACGGCTACACCACCAACGTGCGCGGTTTGGGCGCAGCTGACCTAGCCATGTCATTACAAGATGACCGCCCAGCACGAGCTGGTGCTGACCTGGCTTACCACGTTGTGGACACCCTACAAACCATCCACGAAGCCGCTGAGGCAAGGCGTTACCTCGACGTGCAAAGTACCGTCGAACGCCCAGCGCGCTTACCGGAAGGACTCAAATCTGGTGAAGTAAGATAGTAGCTACGTAAATCTACTGGGTAAACTTACTGGGTAAATTTATTGCGTTGATTCTTGCGGCAATTCCGTACTACGATATGTAACATGAAAACGTTACAGTCTGATCGAATGAGCATAAGTATTGCTAAA
>JBCCOX010000524.1:0-3989 GCA_039025155.1 Deinococcota bacterium
ATAATTTTAAGTTAACCTAGACGTTAAAAGCCACCTCAGTATTCGAGGTGGCTTTTTTTAAAGGGGAGACTCAACAAAGAAAAAGCTAGGCATATAACCTAGCTTTAATGGCGGAGCCGACGGGACTTGAACCCGCGACCTTCTGCGTGACAGGCAGATATGCAAACCACTACACTACGGCTCCACGCTTGGTTTTTTGCACTCACTTCCCAACTTCAGAAGCTAACTTAAAGATAGTACACGATGGGCTTACACTTGTCAACAGCTTTTTGACTGTTTTGACGAGTTGACTTAGCTGTAAAGTCGAGACCCTAACGGCTGTATGTTGAGGTCAGGGTTGCACTATTTACAAACAGCGCTGATGATACTAAGCTCGAGCAACGCATCATCAATCCCTAGGGGATGTTCATCTGTCTGACACGGACTGTTTCACTTTACAAGGTGTGTTGCTAATACCCTGTGCCACTCGAGTTATGGTGCCACCAAAATAGGTGAAGACAGTATGGCAGGGTAAACCTCGAGCTAGTCACAAAATGTTGCATCAGCATATAGATTTGATGCTGAGATTTGGTGCTGATGTCCCAGCATCAAGAGGTGTCTTGAATAAGAAAAACGCGACCTAGTTGTGATGTTTTGAATCTGCTAACGCAATATTCGCCTCATTTAGGTCTCTTGTAAGGTTTTGGCAATAACCTCACGCATGTCACTTAAAAAATTTGTTTGAACAGCGCGGTGAACGGTTTTGAGGGCGCTTAGAACAGCACGGCCGTCCGCAGATCCGTGCCCAATAAAGGCATAGCCGTTGACGCCTAAGAGAGGCTGTGCGCCGTATTCTGCAGGGTCAAGCATGTTGGCGACTTGTTTGAGCGCAGGCTTAACGAGCATAGCCCCCAACTTGCTGCGCCAGTTGCTCATGAGGGCATCTTTAATCCAGCTAAACAGTTCTTTGGCTTCGCCTTCTGCTAGTTTGAGCATCACGTTGCCAGTAAAACCGTCGGTAATCATGACATCTGTTGTGTGCTTAAACAGGTCGCGCCCTTCAACGTTGCCGTAAAAGTTGAGGTTGGGGGTGGCTTTAAGTAGGGCAAATGCGTCTTTGGTGAGGTCGTTACCTTTGTCGTCTTCTTCACCAATAGAGATAAGTCCCACGCTGGGACTCACGACATCAAACATGGCTTGGCTGTAGAGCGATCCCATAAGTGCAAATTGTTGTAAGTGGCGGGGGCGGCAGTCGGCGTTTGCACCAGCATCAAGCAGTAGCACAAAGCCTGTGGCGGTTGGAATGTTTGCTGCAATAGCTGGGCGGTCTACACCTTTGATGCGCCCCAGTTGTAACAGTGCAGAGGCCATGGTGGCCCCGCTGTGACCCATAGAGACACACGCTGACGCTTGACCAGCTTTCACTAAACCGCAGGTTTGCATGATGCTCGAGTCACGTCTTCTGCGCACGTCCGAAGCAGCTTCTTTCATACCGATGACATCAGGTGCATGATGGACTGGAATATCTAGGCTAAGTTGCTCGAGTTTGGGAATTAAAACAGCTTCATCCCCCACAAGGATGATAGGTATATCAAGGGCACGCGCTTGGGCAGCACCGTCTAAGGCGGCGTCAGGCATGTGGTCACCGCCCATAGCATCGAGCGCAATAGGCAGAGCAGGTGCAACATTAGCATAAGAAGTTGAAGTCATAGTGGTCTTATAGTAACAAGAATGAGCTGTCTAAAAATTGATAGCAGTAAAAGTGACGGCAGTAAAACTGACGATAGTGCAACCTTCACCTGATTAAGACGGACCATGAAGCATGTTCCATTATCATGATTGATGGCTGCGCTAGTAGACAATGACAACGTCAGGTGTGGCTATTTTGAGCTAGAGTAGAGGTGTGGATTTTCGCGTGTTTGAAGCGCCCGAGGGGGAGCGTTTAGATGTGGCCTTGGCGGCTGCTTTAGAAGCAAGTCGCACCTACGCCAAAACGCTGGTGCTCGAGGGTTACGTTCAACTCAATGGCACACCCGTTGCCAAACCGTCGCTTAAACTTACTGGTGAAGAACTTGTTTCGGTGGCACTGCCGCCGCCTAAACCGATGCTCGTTGAACCTGAAGCTATACCCATAGATATTATTTATGAAGATGAGTACCTTGTTGCAATTAATAAACCACCTAATTTAACGGCCCACCCTACGGCAACCGTGCGCAGCCAAACCGTTGTAAACGCACTTTTAGGCCGAATGCCCCTAGCCAAAGACAAACTTTTTGACCCTAGCGATGCTGACTACCGCCCCGGTATTGTACATAGGCTCGATAAAGATACTTCTGGCGTGATGGTGGTTGCTAAGCAAGATGGCGCACACAGACACATGAGTTTGTCGTTCAAAAAACGGCTTACTGAAAAAGAGTATGTGGCCATTGCGGTAGGTCAGCTAGACGATGACATTGACATGGAGGGGCCCATCGGCAGGCATCTTCATCACGGACACAAAATGACGGTAGGCGGCACTAACCCGCGCCCAGCCAAAACCCACTTTCGGGTGATGGCAAGAAGCAGAGTTGAGGGGCGCAGCTATTTGCTTGTGAAAGCCAAACCACACAGTGGCCGCACGCACCAGATTCGGGTACATCTAGCACATTTGGGCGCGCCCATTTTAGGTGATGGTACCTACGGCAAGACCTCGCAGGTTATTGGCCGGCAAGCGCTACACGCACACAAACTCACTTTACCGCATCCTTTTGATAATCAAGCCATCACCTTTGAGGCTCAAGTTGCCGAGGATATTGTGCAAGCGTGGTTAAGTTTAGGGGGGAGTTGGCCGCCAGCTAAAGGAGAAGAAGCCTTGTGATGCCGCTTAGGCTAGACAGCCTCGAGCTACCTTATTTCCTCATTTTTACCATCACGCCGCTTATAGTTGCGTTAGTTTTATTTGTCTACAGCAGCCGGGCGCTGCGTCATGGTGCGGTCTTGGGGTTTATCTTCCGGGTACTTTTAGGCACGCTGTTTGTGACCTTGTCAGCCGGTTTAGCTGTGCTGGGTAGTGCCATGCAAGGTTACAGCAACCTAACCCAAGAAACGCGCGCGGCCACCGTGATAACGCGCCAACTTGGCGAGCAACAGTACAGTGCTATTTTTACCTTTCCAGATGGTTCAGAGCAAGCGTTTCAACTGCTAGGTGACCAGCTTTATGTGGACGGATACGTGCTCAAGTGGCATCCTATTGCCAACGTAATGGGCTTTAGAACCGTCTATGAACTTGACCGGGTTGAGGGACGTTACCGAAGTTTAGATGACACCCAAACCCAACCGCGCACAACGTACTCGCTAGCACCAGAACGCCCTGTAAATCTGTTTGACTTAACCGAGCGGGTCGCCGCCCTAGAATTTTTGTATGACACCGAGTACGGTTCAGCCACGTTCGTAGAGATGGAAGACGGCGCGATGTATGACGTGATGGTATCGACAACAGGCTTCTTAGTAAGACGCTTGAATGGTCAATAGCCTCAAACGTAAATATCACCAGAGCAAATCTCACTACCTGCAGCAGCCATTCTGAGTGATGAGCTAAAATATCAATAATTACCTTGTAGATAAAACAACTCGTCAGCAATCGGTAAGTTTAAAGATGACCTAATTCTCGAGAGGATAAATGAGATTGTCTCCCTCTAGAGTCTATGATGCACATGGTTTTATCGGTGAGTGGGCATCTAGTTAATGGCATCAATCTGCTAGAGGACACCCCTAGCGCGCAAAATGAAATACACCACCACTGCACCAACCCCGTACAAAATCCACTTGCCATATTTACGTTGACTTTGTGCCATTGTCTGACGGGCGGCGGTCATATCTTCTTGTTGCATGGCACGCTGGGCTTTGCGAATGGATTGCACGCTTTTGCCAATTTCACCGTTGCGGCGATAGGCGACACCAAGATTGTGGTGGGCGTTTGAAAAGTTTTCGTTGATGCGCAGCGCAGCTTGATAGTAGCTGATGGCATCATC
>JBCCOX010000525.1:0-3987 GCA_039025155.1 Deinococcota bacterium
CCAAAAAACATCGCGTTTTGCTGGCGTGTCGTTGGCGTAAGTGCCTTGTCCCGCGTGCGCGACATGAGTGAGGAAAGTGGCTCGTTAAAGCCGATGTGTCCAGATTCGCCTAAGCCTAAAAGTTGCAGGTCAATGCCGCCAACCTCGCGGATGCGCGCTTCGTAAGTTAAAGCTTCTTCTTTCAGATCGTCTGCTGTGCCATCTGGTAAGTGGGTGTTTGCCATGTTGATGTTGACGCGCTCAAAAAAATGCTCACACATATACGCATGATACGAACGCGGGTCAGATGCTGCTAAACCCACGTATTCATCTAAATTAAACGTGACACACTGCGAAAAGTCGAGCCCCTCAGCCTGATGCAACTGACTTAGCTGGCTGTAAATACCCTCCATAGTGCGGCCTGTGGCACAACCCAAACCAAGCCTAGGTTTAGCTCGCAAGCGCGCTGCAACCAGCTTGGCAACTAACTTGGTGACAGCCTCAGCATCTTGTTGAATAAGGATTTCCATAGTTCAGCCTATCGTGCTAGCTTCACCTGCGTGACACGTGTGTATACGGAGATTGCGCGTGGTTATGCACACCTTGATTATGTACATCTTAGTGAGATGTTAAGCAGTGTAGATAGAACGCCCTGCCACGATGACCTCGAGCACCTCAAACTCACCGTTGAGCACAACCATGTCTGCTCGTTTACCCAGCGACAAATCACCACGATCAGTCAAACCCATGTAGCGTGCGGGTGTTGTGCTGAGGAGTTGACTCGCTTGTCTCAAACTCAAGCTAGCTTCTAATCCGTTTTGTAATGCTTGGTCAAGGGTGAGGACGCTGCCTGCCAAGGTGCCATCTGCAAGAGTTGCGCGCCCATCGTTCACGGTGACTGTTTGCCCACCTAATTCACTCTGACCACCATCCATGCCACTAGCGCGAATACTATCGGTGATGAAGAGTAGGTGCTCAGGCTTGGCTCGAAATGCCGCCAGCATACTGGTCGGATGAACGTGGTGGGTGTCGAAGATAAGTTCAGCAAAGGCGTGCTCGTCCGCGAGCGCTGCCCCAACTGTGCCGGGTGCGCGGCTTTGTAGAGGACTCATGGCATTGTAGAGGTGGGTAAAACTGAGGATGCCCCCAGCATCACGAATAAGCTCAGCACAGGTCTTAGCATCTTCTACCGTACAGATGGTGTGCCCAAAACTAACCCGCACATCAGCTTCGGCAAATTGCCGTGCAGCAAGCTGGGCGTTCTCAATTTCTGGCGCGAGGGTGACGAGGCGGATAATGTCGTAAGCGAGGAGTTGCTCGAGCCGCTCTACTGTCGGTATCAGTGTAAATGGCGGTTGTGCCCCCAGGCGGTCTGGGCTAATGAACGGTCCCTCGAGGTGAACCCCAGCTATATCTGGCAAGTTGGGGTCAGCCTCAGCGTGAACGGTGCAGACGCCCTCGAGCGCGCTCAAAATAGCCTCCCACGGGTTGGTCATAGTGGTGGGGTAGAGCGTGGTTGTGCCGTGTTTGGCGTGAAACTGAGCAAGTTTACGGACACCTTCGGCACCGTCCATGGTATCACCGCCGCCGCCGCCGTGAACGTGAACGTCAATAAAACCGGGCAAGACGATGCGGTCTGCGTCTGCAGGAACATCTGCCTGAGGAGCATCGCCATGAATGTGAATGATGGTGTCTGTGTACTCGAGCGTGCCAGTAACGAATCCGTTTAGCGTGAGGAAGCAGGCCTCGAGCCTCTGTTCAAGAGTTGACTTAGCCATCATGAATTGTGAATGTGCGTAAAAAGGTAACGTAATGGATGATGATTAGTAATTGAGGTCACAAAATCAAGGCTATCATCTTCTTTTGAGTTGTGCTTTATGTCGTCACACTTCACGTGACCGTCTGACGTACACAAATTCTTCGCCTGTTACCCGCTAAACTGAACATATGTCTCTTTTGGTTCGCTTAGCGTTGCGCAACCTGTTACGTCACCCGGGGCGCAGTTTAGCCACCGGGTTTGGGGTTGCGCTGGGAATTGCAGCGGTACTCGCCACATTGTCGGTGGGCGACAATGTTCAAGCTAATGTCGCAGGCAGCCTCGAGGCGGCTGCGGGTAAAGCCAACTTGCTAGTCACACCCGGCGCGCAAGGTAGAGCTGTGTTTGCCACCAGTGACATTTTAGAAGATGTCACTAATATAGAGGGCATTGCCCAGGTCTACCCTGTACTCAACTTTCGAGCTGAACCGATACAAGACATCGAGGGTGTAGGCGATTCGATTGTGCCAGGTCTAAGTACAGGTTTCGTGCTCACTGGGCGGGTTACATCTGCGGTAGATGACCTCGCTGCTGAGGTGAGTTCTGGCAGCATCCCACAGGTGGGTTCAGGGGGCATGGCCCTAGCTGAGTCCTTTGCAACTACCCGCGATATTGCCATTGGCGACGAGATGTTCTTTTTAACTCAATTTGGCGAAATTCCCTTTGAGGTTGTGGGCTTGCTCGACGACTCACTTGGACTCGGTAGTAGCAATGGCAGCCGTATTGGGCTCATCAATTTAGATGACTTACAAGAAGCGTTGCGGCTCAGTGGGCGGGCGTCTTATCTGGAAATTTTGGTAGAGGAGGGTAGCGAGGTTGAGGATGTACGTTTGGCGCTCGAGGACGCCCTCCCCGAAACCTACGCCGTCACCTACCCCGCAGGCAGCGGCGATTTTGCAGTAGGCATCGTGGACACCATCGAAGCGGGGTTGCAAGTGCTAGCTGCAACGCTTATTGCCTTAGCAGGCTTTATGGCCTATAACACCTTTGCAGCCAGCGTGGTGGAACGCGCGCGCGAGTATGCACTTTTGCGCACCATCTGTCTCACTCGCAAGCAAGTACGTCAACTCGCAATGATTGAAGCCCTTTTACTAAGCATTGTGGGTGTAATCGTGGGCATTGCTGCTGGAGCAGGACTTGCCTATGTAATTACTAGGGTCAATACGGTACTGTTGGGATTTGCGTTTCGGACCTTGGTGCTACCTGTCTCGAGCCTCATCATCGCCAGTGTGCTGGGCGTGGGTGTGTCGTTACTGGCGGGGGCACTCCCGGCTATGGCTGCTGGACGGACACGGCCACTGACTGCCTCGAGGCAAAGTGACGATGTTGCAACGCCGAAACCCCTCCTTGGCGCATTACTCCTTGCGGCAGGCATCATTGTGGCGCTAGCTCCGTGGCGCGGTTATTGGGCGTTAGCTGCGAGTGGTCTGGCCGTTGCCCTCTTATTTGTAGGGGCTGCACTCATCACACCCGTGTTACTCCAACCCACGTTGGCTATCTTGCGCCCCCTGTTGCTGCGTGCGTTTGGCGTGGCAGGCAAACTAGGGGCAAGTTTTACCCAACGCAACGCTGCCCGTAACGGCGTTGCCATCGGTGCGGTGATTGTCGGTATGGGTATCACCATTGGTGTGGGCGCGATGGTATCTGGTATCAACTACGCCATTGACAGTTGGGTGGCTACAACCATTGTGGGTGACTTATTTGTGACCACGCCAGTGGGCTTTCCAGATGACTTTGAGCAGACCTTAAATACCTCAGTTGAAGGGGTGGATGTCGCCAGTGGTGTAGGTGTGCGGATTGTGCGCTTTGAGCAAGAAGACGCAGCAGCTGAAGCTGATGCTCAAACGCGCCGCCGCAGACCAAGTGGGCGCAGTGTGGCGTTGGTTTTAGTTGACCCCGAACGGTTTAATCCAGAAACAGGCTTTGGACGCTTTCAGTTCATTAGCGGTCAAGGGGATGCTGAGGATGCGTATGAGACGCTACGCTCGAGCACCTCAGTACTAGCTGCCAACACCATGCTCGACCGCTTTGGCATTGCTCAAGGTGATACCGTCACCTTACGTACAGATGATGGCTTTGAAGACTTCGAAGTTGGTGGCGTCGTCGTGGACTTTACAGGCGGTGGGGAAGCGTTTGTGGTCAGCATCGCGGAACTTGACCGTTTTGGTGGTGGTAGTCCCGACTTGTTTGTC
>JBCCOX010000526.1:0-3979 GCA_039025155.1 Deinococcota bacterium
GCCGACACCAGCTACTGCAACACCGCCGATAATCCCGTCCATGCGCCTGCTCGGCCCGCCCCAGACCCCCAGCAGCACCCCGCCGACCAGCGCGCCCACGCCAAAGCCGGCATAAGCAATGCCCAGCCCGTCGGCGTCAGCAAAACTCAATACTAGCGGGCCTGATAGCGCGTAGGCGATACCTTGGAAAAACATAAATACCGACAAAAAGCCAATGAGAATCATAAACGCGGGCCGCTCGAGCAAGTACCTAGCCCCAAAGCGTAACTGCCCAATAAAAGAGAGCTCTGCACTCACGTCGTCACGAGGTTGTGGAATGACGACGAACAGTAAGCTCAGAACGCCCAGTGAAAAGGTGACCACGTCGGTAATAAACACCACACCCAAACCAACATTGGTGACCAGTACACCTGCTAGCGTCGGTGACACGATGGTGTCGAGCGCGGCGATGATTTGGGTTAAGCCCGAGGCGCGCTCGAGCTTTTCTTTGGGCACGAGCATGGGAATGCTAGCTTCCAGTGCAGGGATGATAAATGCGTTAGCAAGTCCGTTGATGCTCAGCGTAATGTAAAGGTGCCAAGGTGCTAACACACCGTTGTAAAAAAGTAGCACCACCGCCAATGTGCTCAGTCCTGCGGTGATGTTGCCGGTAATCATGACCAGCCGGCGGTTTAGACGGTCAACCAGCGGACCCGCAAACAACGCCCCGACGGCCAGCGGGATAACCGCAAAGAAGATCAGCGTTGTAAACGCCGTAGCTGAGCCAGTTTCTGAAAAGACCCACACGCTCAGTCCAAAACGGGTCATCCCCGACCCGATGACCGAGACAAGTTGCCCGAGCAGAATAATATAGAAAGTTTTCATTTAAGCACTCCTCGATTTATTTTTAGTCGCATCTAAAAATAAACAAGGTTCATCATAAACTATTTGCTATGGTTTGTGTGCGGCTCGAGACGCAAGCCATAATAGTAAGATTGCCCGCAAAAGTTTAAGCCGCTATAACTCTTAGGTGAAAATACGCGGTCATGTACATGGTCACGTACGCGCTTGTGGCCGCAATCTTGTAAACACTAGACAGGTTCAGCAGGTTGCGACAAGCTCACCCAAATCCGCGCTAACTTTTGAATAGCCTGTTGAATGGCGTCGTAATCTAGGTCGAGGGTGGCTTGTGGAGGGTTGTCACTGCGTATGCTTAAGCGGTACCGAATGCTATCAAGTGTATCGATAAACTCTTGGCTTAACTGAGGATGTGCACATACCCTAGCTTGCCAATTGCGATGTGTGCCAATGTGACGGGCGAGTTGGTTGAGCTCGCGGCGTGCTCTAAGGATATCTGCTTGAGTAATGTTCATAACTTACCTCAACGAATTAAGCAAGATCTGTCTTGTTTCTAGCCAATCGTGATGTCACCGCGCATCAGGGGATGGGGTGTCATACAGTAGTAGCTGTCAGTTTGGTCAGCTAGTGCTTGGGTAAATGTAAATGTCGTTGAGTCACCTTCTACAACGACATTGATACCAGGATCATTTTGTAATGCACCTGCAAAGCGGTCATTAACCTGAGATACCAGCGCGTTGCCTTGTTCGTCGATAAGGGCAAAGGGGTGAAGCTGCACGTTGCTAGTGTTCACGACCGTGTAGCGCTCGCCTACGGTGAGGCTCCAAGGACTGTTTTCACCTGTTTCGGTCACCTGCTGACCCACGACCGAGCGAACAATCCAAGCTGAACTACCCCTGTTGTCGAGGGTGATGACGGCAGCAATGCCTTCGGGTGGGGTTACCAACTCACCTGCGCCACCTGAGTTTGTGTTGCTATCACGAGGTCCAAAACACGCTGCTAGGCACAGCACGAGTAGCCAAAAGCTGTACCTATGCAGTTTGGTCATCATCATAGTTATTCTTCTCTTTAATATGCTTCTCGTTAAACCGTCTCTGGTATTGAGTAAACATCTTTTTAAGGACGCTCTGGAACAAGGACGCTATCAATAATGTGGATAACCCCGTTGCTAGCTTCGACGTCGGGGGTGATGACGGTCGTTGTGCCGTTGAGCACGACCTGACCGTCTTGCACTTGAATGATGATGGGGGCGGGAAACAGGGCGTTGACCATAGCACCCTCAGCGTCTACTCCCTCGAGCGCAAAAACGTCAGCAGCCATCACTCGGCCTTCTAGAACGTGGTAGGAAAGTACCGATTGTAACGAGATTGAGCTTTCGCGGAGGCTGTCTAGTAAACCCGGAGGTAACGCCTCAAAAGCAGCGTTGGTTGGCGCAAAAACAGTAAACGGTCCCTCACCGCTTAACAGCTCAACTTGCCCGGCTTCGGTTAAGAGTTCGACCAAGATAGAAAAGTCTTCACTTCCGGCAGCAATATCGACAATAGTGGGATCATCGCTCATGGGTTGGTTGGCTTGCGCTAAGAACGGATTGGGAGATACCGCGGCGGGATCAACGTCTGCGACAAGTTCAAATAAGTCGTCTAGCACCTCATGAGCAGCAGCAAACCCCCAACCGACCCAGTGACCGCCTACTTGAAACGCTTGTTCATTTTGGATGGCTTCTAAGGTTGCCCACAATGGATTGTCTGCTAACTGCTGCCATGCTTCGGCATTGTCTGCATCTAATTCTGCACTTGCACCTTGCGCCCAGGCAAAAAGATATTGACCATCAACAAGTGGTAATTCTTCGAGCGAAATTGTTGCACCAACCGCATGACCAAAGCGCGCTTCAGATTCTTCTGCAGACAGTGACTGTGTTTCTGGTCGGGTAAACCCCACATCTGCCAAGATATCGGTTGAAAAAGCGTTGGCAAGTTGTATCTGCATACCAACTTGGGCATCACGGTTAAAGTAACGTACAACTGAAATTTCAATCTCGGCAGGGTCCCCAACAGCTTCAGCTAAGGCTGCAACACGCGCGTCATAACCTGCTAGTAAGTCTTCAACCTCAGCACTTAAGTTCAACGCTTCACCTAAAAAGCGCATATTATCTTCCCAAAACACGTTAGGTTGGCGATCCGAAACGATGGTCGGAGCAATTGCGGAGAGTTGATCGTAAATCTCCAGCTCTCGAAATTCATTACCAAGAATAAGGTCTGGCTCGAGCTGTAGAATTGCCTCGAGATTCGCCGGAAAGCCAACGTAGGTGATGTCTTTGCCCTCAACCATATAGGGGAAGTTACGGTCGTAGATGGACTCTAGAAAGCCAATTGCACCCACTGGGGTAATAGCCTCTGTAGCGAGCATGAGATCAAACGCTTGGCTGTCGAGGGTGACGATGCGCTCTGGATTCTCTGGAATACACACTGGATCGGTTGAAAGCTGTTCGTGATCAAACAGCCTAAAGCCGTCTTCGCAGGTTTGGGCGTAGCTAAATCCTAAAATGATAAGAACGAGTAAAACGAATGCTTTTTTCATGATTCTGCTCCTTGTGGTGATGTAGCTGACTGCCACGTGGCAGTCAGACCGTCTTTGACGGCAAACCGTTCGAGATGATCGCCGACAACGTACTTGACTCGAGCAAAATTTTCTTCTGTGTCAGATTGAATGTCTATAACGAGGTTGCTAGCATCTGCCTGCATTTGGCAATGCCCAAAACCAAAGTCCACCTCACCTTTGTGTTCATCCCAGGTAGCGGTCACTTTACGGTTGAAGTGCCCACAAAGTGCTTGTAAGTAGCGGGAAGCTTTATCTGTTGCAACGGTTGCTTGCGCTTGAAGCGTACTCATCACTGTATCAACGCCAATAGAGTGCGCGCCCGTACCAAGTCAGTGATGGGTCCAGCTTGGCCCTCGAGCGGCGGCAGCGGGTAGGCCACATAAGGGATGCCACTTTGGCGGACTAAGTCTTCAGCAGGTACAGGTGTAGGTGCGTCACCCACACGTCTAACTAAGCGCAGGGCCATCACCACGTCCGTATCTAGGTCTATGAGAGATTCCAATTCGTGGGTAATGGTGATTGGGTAGTTGGTTTGGGCGAAGCA
>JBCCOX010000527.1:0-3979 GCA_039025155.1 Deinococcota bacterium
GCTGTCAACGATTTGGCAGCGCAAGGTGCAGATTACATCAAAATTTCGTTTGAGCCGGGCCCCGGTGGCTGGCCAATCTTGTCGTTTGAAGAAGCACGTACTGTCACAGACGCTGCTCACGAACGCGGTCTTCAAGTTATTGCCCACGTGGAAGATGCTAGCTACTTAGACCAAGCGATAGACAGTGGTGTTGACATCATCACCCATATTGGCTACCGCTGGCAAGGTGAACGACTTTTTACAGATATGAGCAACCTCACGCCCGACAGCACCCCATTTAGCAATTACGACGGTTATGACGCACTCATCACCCGAATGGTGGAGCATGTTGCGCTTATTCCTACGCTGGATGTGCTCATTGGCGAGCGCGCACTGGACTCAGCGCCTGCCGTTGGTATGACTGAAGTTGTGCGGCGCTTTCACGAGCGTGGCGGACTTGTTGCTGTTGGTGACGACTACCCGCTAGGTGTGACCCAACCCGGTATTCCTTTTGGCGAAATAGAACACCTTCTAGCGGCTGGGCTAACTCCACTCGAGGTCATTACCGCAGGCACAAAAAACGCAGCACTTGTCTGCGGTCATGGGGATGACTTAGGGACGCTCGAGGCAGGCAAGCTCGCTGACCTCATCATCGTTGAGGGGGATCCACTCGAAGACCTCGAGGCACTCAGGAACCTTAAACTCGTCATGATTGATGGGCAAATTGCCTTTGATTATCGTTAAACAGACAATCGAAGGTTAAGTGAGCGGCCGGCCGCCATCTACTGGCAAGATGCAACCCGTTGAAAAGGTTAGATCACGGGCTACGGCAACCACGGCCCTAGCAACATCATCTGCCGTAGCAAGGCGTTTAAGCGGTGTACTTTGGCGTTGCGCCTCGTTCCAAGCCGGGTCAAGTTTGTCGGTATATTTGCCTTCCACCAACCCCGGTGCTACCGACACCACTCGCACCGCCGGCGCAAGCGCACGACCTAGTGAGCGCGTCATGGAATCCATGGCCGCTTTGGACGCACAATAAGCCACGTTACTGCCGTTGCCTGTACGTCCTGCAATGGATGAAATATTAACGACAACGCCATCACCTGAGGCTTTAAGGAGTGGATGCAGGGCGCGAATCATGGCAAATGCACCCCGCCAGTTGGTTTGGAAGATGGTGTCAAGGAGTTCATCGGTGAGGCTGTCGAGGTCATCGTGTGCAACAAAGCGGGTCATGCCTGCGTTATTGACGAGAACATCTAAACGCCCATAATTACGTTGCACGTGTTCAGCTACTTGCTGGATAGATGTTGCCTCAGCTAAGTTCAGTTCAGTTGTGCTGTGGTTGCTACCCTCGAGCGACATTTGTAAGGTTTCTGCAGCACCTGCATCACTGCGGTAGGTCACAACAACACGCGCGCCCGCCCCGGCAAGGTGACTGCAGATGGCCGAGCCAATTCCGCCCGTTGCACCCGTAACCACAGCCACCTTGCCCGCTAAACTCATGCGTTGACAGCCTCTTCAGCAGGTTTTTGATAGCGCTCCACCCGTAAGGTGGCTTGGCGCTTGTGACCTGCAAAGCCTTCAATTTCACAAATTTTGGCACAGTTTTTACCGATGACCACGCTAGCTTCTTCGGTACAACGCTGGTAGGTCACGGTTTTGAGGTATTTACCTACCCATAGCCCACCCGTGTAACGCGCTGCGCGATTGGTGGGCAAAATATGATTCGTGCCAATGGTTTTATCGCCGTAGGCAACATTGGTCTCTTTGCCTAAAAAGAGCGAGCCGTAGTTCGTCATGTTGTTAAGAAAGTAATCTGGGTCAGCCGTCAAAATTTGCACGTGTTCACTGGCGATGCGATCCGCTTCTTGGACAAGTTCGTCTATGGTATCTACCAAGATAATCTGACCGTAGTCTGCCCAAGCTTTGCCTGCCACTTCAGCCGTAGCGAGTACCTCGAGCTGCTTGTCAATTTCAGCTTGAATACCGTTAGCTAGGCGTTCACTACTGGTAAGGAGAACAGCAGGTGAGTTGGTACCGTGCTCTGCTTGTCCGAGGAGGTCAGTAGCCACCATCTCGAGGTCAGCAGTGTCATCGGTAATCACCAAAGTTTCGGTGGGGCCAGCTAGTAAGTCAATACCAACCCGCCCAAACAGTTGCCGTTTTGCTTCTGCCACAAAGGCGTTACCCGGACCCACCAACATGTCTACCGGGGCGATGGTTTCGGTACCGATGGCCATACCTGCTACCGCTTGAATCCCGCCCAGTACATAAATTTCATCCGCACCAGCGAGCGTCATGGTGGCCACCGTTGCCGGGTAAGGTTTGCCATCTTTGGGCGGCGTGCAGGCGACAACCCGTTTAACCCCTGCCACTTTAGCTGTTGCCACACTCATAATGGCCGAGGCAATCATGGGGTAGCGCCCACCGGGGACGTAGCAGCCGACGTTATTCATGGGAATGTTTTTGTGACCCAAGGTCACACCGGGATAGGTTTCAACCTCAATATCTTGAATGGAGGCGCGTTGAGCTTTGGCGAAAGTACGCACTTGCTCCAAAGAAAACTTAATCGCGGCTAGCTCATCTTCTGGCACTTGGGCAACGAGGGCGTCAATCTCCTCTTGTGATAAACGGAAACTTTCTGGTGAATAGTTATCAAACTTTTGTGATAACTCGGCAATAGCTGCATCACCACGGGTTTCAATGTCGGCAATGGTGGCTTCAACCGTCGCTCTAACGTCACTGCTGATGGCCCGCTTGGTGCTTGCGTCCATGCCTTCTTTAACGTATCTAACTGCCATAAGAATCCTTTCACGTCTAAAACTAGCTTTGTTGATGATAGAAATCCACCTAGATTACACCTAGGTAGAACGTGGCTACAGTGACCCTAGGCCACTGACTCAGGCGGGATGTGACGACATATGAGACATTTATTTTAGGCCACTTGATAATCTCTTACTTGTTTAAACCCCGTTGCAGGCTGGACATCGTTTATTTAAGTCATCTGAGAAAGCTAAAAATGAAGCCTAAAGCATTGCCAGCATTTGCTCCTCTTAACACAAACATCTACCAACTACACTTTAAGCAAGTAACTGCGTAAGGATAGCTAGTTCATCAAACACAAAATAGTGCTTGGTAATACGCGGTGTGCCGTCTTCTACCACAACATGAATATGACTAACCCCCAAAATATTGGCACGTTTGTTGGTAGGCTCACCCAGCCAGCCATAGTTCTGATGTGTACCAAACATGCGCCAACGCACCGCCACCCGGTAAACAGGTAGTCCCCCTGCCACCTCGTTAGGGGTTTGCGACGTGTAAACGTGTTCAACCGTCATGCTCAGGTCGGGAAACATAGCAGTTAAATTGAGGATATAGGTACGAATATGGTTCGGCCCGTAGAGGATGGTGTTGTTGGGCACGTACATCATGGCGTCGCTCGAGTGGGTTGCCATCACCGTGTTAAAGTGACGCCCGTTCCAGATAGCTCCCAGCACACCTCTCGCCCATGCTTCAACGTCATCTATACTACCCACTGAACGGTCAAGTTGAACGTCAACCTCAGGTGGAAGCTGCCCGTACAACCGCTCCGTTTCAGGCGTGGGCGCTGCCCAACCGTCTCGAGCAAGCTTCTTGGCAACCTCTCTTACATCAAACCCAAGTTGCCGCACAATCCCGGCGGTATCGCGCACTAACCACTCTTCCACAATTTTGTTAGCAACCACAAAGCAGTTCGCAATCGCCAAATAACGCGCTTTGCGGTTGGTGGGCGGGCCCCACGGACTGTAACCAAAGTTGGTAGCGTTGTTGACAATCAAGTGAGAGGTGTGAAAGCCACGAACGTCATCACCTGTCCAAATAACGTCCTCAGCGTAGAGCCTGCGGTCAGGAAAGGCCGCCAAAAAAGCAACTGAACTGCTGATGGTTTCTTCGATGCCGTAAGAGAGTCCGGAGGCGGTGTGAACTGTGCAGTTGTGACCATAAGTTTCATAAATATGCC
>JBCCOX010000528.1:0-3978 GCA_039025155.1 Deinococcota bacterium
CGATTTGATGCTTGAATCTTGAGCTCATGGGTAAGGTGTGGATCGTTATGACACATCAAGCTACGATTGACGTGTCAAGGTCAAGCTCTTGAATGTCAGATAAAAAGCAAAGTAACCATGCTTCATCATAATAAACCTCGTCCACAACATGTACAATAATATAAATTTCAGGATCAGCATGGTATTCAAGAATTTTATTGGCAAGGGCAAGCTCTGCAGCAATAAGTTCTTCTAGACTTTCTTCATCTTCAGAATCAAATTCATAGATTTTCCTTACCTTAACCCAGTCGTTAAATGCGGTGCGCAGAGGTTTATTCATTTTTTTATGAGTCTTGTCTAGTAACTCCAATAAACATAGAGTTTCTTCCTGTAAGCCTTCCCAGTAGCCATTTTCACAAGATATAAGTGATAATGACATCAGCTTATTCACAAGAGGGAAGTCCCAATCAGAAGTAAGAGTTAAAGTTTTTAAAAAGTTGTTTTGGAGCATTTTTGTGACATACACGGAACATCTAATTTTATGGTGGGCCCTGGGGGACTTGAACCCACGACCAATCGATTATGAGTCGACTGCTCTAACCAACTGAGCTAAGGGCCCATACCTAAATAAGTTGTATCTGCAGTTTAGCAAGGCATGTCATAAGAGGCAAGCTTGCGCAAACGCTCGAGTCTAAGCGGTTAGGCTGAGAATTTCAAGTTATTTCAAGATGAAGCATTTTCTGAAGGTCTGGGTGTTAAGGGCTGACTACTCGGCTGATTAGCGGTACGTTCGGGCTCTTCAGGTTCCATAGTTTGCCCAATGTCTACTGGCGTATCGTCAAGCTTTGGCTTAAACATTTGCTCGGTCATGCTGAGTGGGAAGGGTTCCGTCTCTGCACCTGTATAGAGCGTAAGATGAGGGAAGGGGATTTCAATACCATGCTCGTCGAAGGCTTGTTTAATGGCAATGTGCATGCCGTTGAGTACGCTCAAATAGTTTGCGCCCATTGTCCAGACAGAAAGTTGTAAGTTGAGTGATGAATCGCCAAAGCCCAAGAAGATAAACAGGGGTTGGGGTTCCTCGAGCACTAACGGGTCAACCTCAGCAAGTTCAAACAAAATGTCGCGCACACGGGCAATGTCTTCTTTGTAGGCAATGCCAAGTTTGATGTCAATGCGGCGAATGGGTAAGCGGCTGTAGTTGGTTATTTTGGCTTTCACCATCGTCTCGTTAGGAATGCGTACCAGCAAATTTTGAAAGGTGCGTATTTGGGTAGAGACTAGCCCAATGCTATTCACAAAGCCCGTAGTGCCATCAACCTCAATTAAATTTTCTAGCTCAATGGCCCGCTCCATAATCAAAAACAGCCCACTGATAAGGTTAGATACAGATGTCTGCGCAGCAAAACCAATAGCTAAGGTGAGTATCCCAGCAGCACCAAAAAACACGCCAGGCTCAATATTAAGCAGTTCCAGTGACGACAGCAAGAAGAGAACAATGATGGTGGCTTGAATACCGCGCCGTAGCAACATGCGCTGTTGCGGCGTAGTGCCTCTTGAAAAAAGCCGATTGACGACTGGACGCACTAACCGCAGTACAAAATAAATAGCAATAAACCGCACGATGACCGTGAGATAAGCTGGGGCGTCATCGCGTTGAAGAATAGCTAAAAAGTCGTTCCAGAGGGTGTCAACGCTGGGTAAAAGTGCTGAAAAACTAATCCACAAAAAGTCAAATAATGCGCGCCAAAATTGTTGCAGTCCTAACCAGCCTATAGCTAAATCTTGCCATGTAAAATCCCAAAACGCAGCCCAGTTGATGTCTGGGTTGCGAATAAGTTGGAGTTGCTCCCAAAAGGCATCGAAGAAAAAGCGGTTGATGGTAGGCGCGTTCTGAAATAGACGGCTGAACCAACTTGCCCACTGGTCAAAGGTGGCCCGCCAGAATGCGGCTGTGTTGAGCCAGAATGCTTGTAGAGCTTGTAAAAGCGCCATCTAATCTGTGCCTCTGGTATTTTTAAAAATGCTTCCAAACGCGCCGATATCGAGCCCTCGTCTGGCGCGCTCGCGCGCGCTGGCAATGCGTTCAGTTTTACCTGTTTCTTGAGGCGACCCCCAGCCGAGTTGTAAGCGGGTACGTTTATTGCGTTGTTCTAAAATAATCCGCTGCGTCCAGAACTCATTGCTGTCTTTGGTGCGGTAAAGCGCCAAGTACTGCACTGGGATTTTGATGCGGTCAAGGATAAGTGAGCCTGCATCGCGGTTGCGTAAGACGATGGGTGCAATGACGCGGTAGGGGCGTTTGGGAAGTTCATCTACATTGAGCTGACCCGGTGTGCGCGCGGCATAACAAAGCTCACCTTTAACAGTAGAGCCCCCAAACCAGGTATCTGACGGGCGGTAACTGGGGACTTCGTAAAGGTGTTTAGCGACGCCAGCCACACTAATACGCAACCACAGCGGCAAGCTTACGTAAAGGGTGATTTCTTCGTGGGTTTCAATCGCAAACGGAATCGCCGGGCGTACCACTAGGGGGCGATCAGCTAAGACTGGCGTGACTGTCACGATGTTTTGGGTTTGATTAAACATATAACGGCGCACGTTGTCGTCAATGTCAATCGGTTCAACTTCAGCGGGAACATCAATGTCTAAGGTGGTGTCTAAGGGGTCATCCCCTTGGTTGTAGACAATGCGCCACTCGCGGGGCAAACGGTAAATGGATAAGGTCGTGGGGCCAACGTTCCAGCGACCAACTTGGTATTCGTCTAGCTCAAACTCGCCCCACCACTGCGGTATGACTTTGTTGGGGGGTGTCGGAGCTTCAGCCGGAGGTTCAGCGTGGGGGTCTAGCTTGGGCTCGAGCCTCACCTCATCCGGCTTTGTCGGCGTGAGATCGTTTAAGCTGTCAAGGTAATAATCATCGTAGGTGATTTCGGTTGGGAGTTTGTCTTTTTCAGTTAAGGGCATGAGGAACGTCCTTCGCTGGGTTGTAGATGGGCAGATGTATTTAGGTTAGTTAATAACAATGTTGCTGTTATAGCAAGCTTTCATGCTTAGGTTAGCCCACTTAGGTGAGAATGTATATGTGAGCTTTGGCAAATATTCACATTGCTGCGTCCTGGACAATTATGTAGCTGGCAGTTTGATGAGTAGTCGAGAACAAAAAGCCTCGAGCTACATTGCAAGCAGCTTAAAACATCAAGATGGTTTGGATGCAATCATTAACACATGCCTTTGATTAGATGATTTAAATACTTATACAGGTTTTTCGTGAACAAGCTTACCCGCTAGATAGGTCTGGCGCACGCTTTCTTCTCTAGCAAGCGTAAACACCGCACTCAAACTCGCCTCGGCAGAAGGGCTGTGGGTGAGTACGTTAGCAAGGCTGCTGCTAGTGGGCGGACGTACAACCATCACATCTGCACGCTTGCCTACTGTAAACGTACCAATATCACTCATGTTGAGTACATCTGCCCCAGCTTGGGTTGCTAAGTACAGGAGGTGGCTTGGCCCGAGCAAATAGCCATCATCGTGCAGCATTTGCCCTTGATAGCTCATAAGGGCTTCTTTGAACAAGCTGTAGCCCGTGCCGCCGCCGACATCTGACCCAAGCGCAAACGGGATACCCGCTGCTAGGTGGCGTTTCATGTCGAAGATACCGCTGCCAATAAACATGTTGCTAGACGGGCAGTGGGCGACGCTAGAGCCTGTTTCAGCGTACCGTGCTAACTCGCGCTCACTCACGTGAATGTTGTGAGCAAAACTGCTGCGTGGGCCAAGCAGGACGTGCGCATCGTAGGTATCTAAGTAATCTTTTGAAGCTGGAAAAAGCTCACGTACAAAGGCAATTTCATCGATGTTTTCGTTGATGTGGGTTTGCATGTAAACATCTGGAAACTCGCTCATGAGGCTACCGACAACCTCGAGCATGGCCTCACTACAACTCACCGAAAAACGCGGTTGCAGCGCGTAACCTAGCCCCTCATTGTGATAGGTTTC
>JBCCOX010000529.1:0-3969 GCA_039025155.1 Deinococcota bacterium
TAGCTATACAAACGCGCTAAACTATCTGCACTACGCAAATAGTTAAGTACCTGCTGCGATTCAATGACCGAGACAGGGGTGGCCGTTGTTAGCTCGAACGCCAAGACAATCACATCTATATCTGTTGTATCTGTTACATCTGTATCTGTCTGCGGGGCTGTGCTTGAACCGTCACATTGCTGAGCATGTCCTTCTGCGGGAGCATCAGAAGTATCGTTGCGGTTACGATCAACCAGCTCTTGCTGCTGCAGGTAGTGTAACGTAAGGACAATGGTCTGCAGCGCTGGTATCCCATTATCCAAAGTCGTGTTATCTGGAAGCGCATCAAGGGGTGTACCCGCAACAGCTAAGGTTCCCAAACGAAGCTCGAGGGGTGCTCTTTGGGGGCCTTGTTGCAAGCTTACCTGACTCAGTGCTTTAAAACGCTCGTAAGAACTAGCGCTAAGCACATCTTTAAGGTGCTGACTTAGCAAGTCGCTTGGCGCAGCTCCCAAAAACTGCTGGCAGTTTTCGCTAACTGCACAAATGGTATGACTTTTTGCACCCACCACCACCAACGCCACCTGTGGTTGATGACCGTAGGCGCGGCGTCTTGGCGCATCTATGTAAGCTGCTAGCAGCTCAGCAGGGCCGTTCAAAGAAGTCTGTGCAGCCTGTTGCTCTGTGCTGTACGGATCACCTGACTTGGGGTGATGCTTACTCATCAGTCTCCTTGCAACTTGTAATCATTTGCGTTGAGGGCTGTCTTTCAGTATGAGCGGCGTCTAGACATCGTCGGTGGCGATGGGAATGGATATTAAGTCATACCAATTACTATCAGTAATGTTTTATTAAGCGTTCGGTGTATTTATGATATTACACGGTTCATGGATTTCAAGCAGCATATGACCATCATAGCTTCTTTGATACTAAGTTTGGGCCAACATATCATCTTGGCTTACTCACAAGCTAACCTTACACCACGCATGTCATAACCCTGCGCGGGTTTATAGCCATTTAGCGCCTTCAATCTATTCTTCAATCTATGTGTATCTTCAACATAGTGTCACCTTGGCTGATGGTGGCCATCGTTTTCACAACTTGAAGTTGTTAGGCACGTTGAAGTCGTTACACCGTTAACGTCTTGAGTGGTTTTATGTCCTTATAGTGTTACAACTTTATACAGGGAACATTGGCCGATAATGCCATCTGTAACAGTGTCATCTGTGACCGGGTGTATTTCAACGTAAAGTTTAAAACAACCACGTCACACAATCCCCTAGACTGCAACTTAATCCTGTGTTAAGCCATGTTAGACCACGCGCGTAGTAAATGCAATGCTAGACGTATTGCCAAACACCCTAAAAGACGCTCTCCTAGACGTAGCATTTGTCTATGTTGTCTAGTAACTATGCATGTGCTGGGACTTAATCCTGTTTAATAACTTGTGTCACAACGTCCACCCAGCTTATTTTCGCTAAATCATTTAAGAAAGTCTTTGCTCAATGTGTTGCGGATAACGCATGTTGACCGTGAACTTGTTGCCTTTGCACTGCCTGCGCTAGGCGGCCTAGCCATTGATCCTTTGGTGTCCTTGGTAGACACTGCGTTTGTAGGGCGTTTAGGTGCTAGCTCACTAGCTGCCCTTGGCATTAACACCTCTCTTTTTTCACTGGCTTTTTTTGGCTTTAACTTTTTAGCCAACGCGACTACCCCTATGATTAGCACTGCTTTAGGTCAGCGCCGCCATGAACACGCAGGTGACGTTGCCGTGCAGGCACTATGCCTTGCGTGGCTGCTCGGTCTGCTGCTCATGGGCGTACTTATAACTTTAGCTGTCCCCCTTTTAGAGCTTATGGGGGCTGATGACGGCTTACTGCCCCCAGCAGTTGCATATTTGCGCATTCGGGCGTTGGCTGCACCTGCACTGTTAACCTTGGTAGCAAGTCGGGGCATTTTTTACGGTCATGGTGACGCGCGTACGGTCTTGCGCGTTGTGACTGTTCTTAATCTTGTGAACCTTGTACTTGACCCTCTGTTTATCTTTGGCTTTGGTTGGGGCTTGGCGGGTGCTGCATGGGCAACCACACTTGCTCAATATGTAGGGGCAAGCTGGTTTGTAGGAACCTTTGTGCGTTTCCCAGCACGGTTTGCCATTCGTTGGCAAGTACCAACCTTAAGCGCACTTGCACCTCTACTGAAAAGTGGGTCGCTTTTAACTGTACGCACCTTTGTGCTTATCTTGACCATGTCGTTGGCAACAGCGGTGGCCGCTCGAGTTTCTGTTGTGACCGTGGCAGCTCACCAAGTGGTTAGTCAGGTGTGGTTACTTATGGCGCTCACCTTAGACGCGCTAGCAGAAACAGCTAAAACCCTAGTACCACGTTACGCAGACAACGACCGGAAGCGCGCTAAAGCTATTGCTAATCGGGCACTGTATTGGAGCATCGTAGTTGGTATAGGTCTTGGCTGCATGTTTGCACTGTTCCGGCCTTTGTTGATTCGTATATTTACAGATGACCCCGAAGTCATTCGCGCAGTCGCAGCCGTATTTCCTTTTATTGTATTTACGCAACCTCTCAACGGCTTAGTATTTGTCTGGGACGGTATTTTTATGGGTCTCAACCGCTGGTCGTTTTTAGCTCTTGCTATGATTGTGTCCTGTGCTGCGGCTGCATTGGTGTTGCTGTTAGTGCTTCCGTTTGGCTGGGGTCTCACAGGTGTGTGGTGGGGCATGGTTGTACTCATTGCTGCGCGGGCTATTACCTTTACCGTGCCTTATCGTCGCTATTTACAAACGCCCTAAATTTACAAACGCCCTAACGATCACGAATGTCTGAACTACCTGTCCTGTACCGCTTTGTCAAACTAAAAACGTCAGAGATTATGTTGTTATTCCAGATAACCTCTAAGCCAATCTTACTGAGACAACGTTTAAGCATCAATACATCATACTGTTTTTATCGACCAAAAATACATGTACCGACTATGATTTTATTTATGCAATTGCTTTTATTATGGTTTTTACTTTAGTGTGTAGATTTAAAATAACAAGCACACTGCGTGTAGTAGCTTGAATAACGTTGCTGATGATTTTTACAGCATCACCTTAGCTTTTGAGCGTGGCGTTTAAGCTAATCTCTGGACCAGCTAACGCTTTAGATACTGGGCAGCCGTTTTTAGCAGCCGTAGCAATTTCTTGAAACTTGGCGTCGTCAATGCCGGGTACGTCACCTTCACAGGTTAGGTCAATTTTGGTGATCGCAAAGCCGCCGGGAACTTGTTCTAGGTGAACGGCTGCAGAGGCATTTACCTTGGTAGGTGTAAAGCCTGCTTCGGAAAGTTCGTGGGAAAACGCCATGGCGTAGCAAGCAGCATGAGCCGCCGCAATGAGTTCTTCGGGGTTAGTGCCTGTGCCGTCTTCAAACCTCGAGGGGAACGAGTACTTTCCTGAAACAGACCCGCTAGCAGTTTGCAGTGAACCTTGACCTTGGGCTAAGTTGCCCTCCCAAACGGCACTTGCTGAACGTGTTGGCATATTGGTCTCCTTTACAAAAGTAGGTGGAAGTATGTGACCTCGAGCAATTTAGCGCGAGGCTAGGTAACGTGAATCTCTCAAAGTTTAACGCTGACCTGCTTAGGGGCATGTTTAGAGCAGCACCAAGTCAGTAAACTTAGTTTGTGTTAAATATTGGCTAGCATTGTTAAATCTGTCTTGCTAGGGTAAACTTAGCACGGTGATAGGCATCAAGCTGGCGCGCACTTAATGAAGTGACACTACGATGAGACACGCGCCTAACTTTCTCAGCTTTAGCCTGTTTAGGATAGTAAAAACTAGCTGTTGCATGCCGACGCTATCTTTGCCATCACCCTTTAGAGATGGGCTTGTGTGCAAGTGCGTTTTGATGCATAATTTACCATGCTTGGTGCAACCGAGGGTTTACCCCTTGCTGGGACGAGCCTTTGTCACAAGGACAAGCCTTTGTTACA
>JBCCOX010000530.1:0-3969 GCA_039025155.1 Deinococcota bacterium
GAAGCTAACGTGCCTTTGGTACCTACCATAACGAAGCCACACTTAGGTTGAGGTTGGTGCGTCCAAGGGTCGCTAAAGGTCCCCCAACGCGTTTCAAACTTAGACAGACCCGTTGGGTAGCGCACGATGCTAACGCTGTGCTCGTCGACCTCGAGCCCTTCAGGTTTATCAACGATGGTCGTGACATCTAAAGGCTCAAGCCCACCGTTAAACCAACTTCCCAGCGTCACGCCGTACCCCAAATAGTCGAGCAAAGAGCCGCCGCCCTGATCTTTGGCATAAAACCAACTTGCCGCTTTTGTTTCGGCGCTAGGCTCGAGTTCCATTTTATTAGCGCCATGCCTTACTGGACCGCAGTTGCCATCGTAGTAATGGACTTCAGTAACGTCGCCAATAGTACCCTCATCAATCAAGCGTTTGCTGGTCACATGGGGTGGATACCAGCGCAGCGGCCAGTTGATCACAAGCTGCTGCCCGGTTTGTTCCAGGGCGCGTATCATCCTTTGAGCATCTGTGACTGAGGCTGCAAAAGGTTTCTCTACCAGCACGTGAACACCATATGGAGCAACCTTCTCTGTCCAGTCAGCGTGAGACGCAGTTGCTGGACAAAGGATGACCAAGTCGGGTTCGGTTTGCTCGAGGCACTGCTGGTAATCCGTAAACACATGTGCCTCTGTAATCGCTAGCGTGTCAACAACCCCTTGCATCTTGATGCGGTCTTCATGAGCAATGCCGACAATCTCAGCCTCGGGGTGGTCGGCAACATGTTGCAATAGGTCCCCCATGTGCTGATGGTCAAAATTGATGCCAGCTATCTTCCAACGTTTCATAAACTAAGTATCTCCCAGATATGCGTATCAACTGCTTTTCCCATGACTGTTATCACTAGATACAAAGCTTTGACAAATGCCAAAGCTTTTCGAGAGTTAGGTAGCTTCTTGCAGAGTAAATGGTTTTGCAAAAAAGGTTACCTTGCCAATCTGCTATGTGAATTTACGGATGTTAAGTTACTGCGGTGTACCAATAGGTGAATTAGTTAGCGCCTGTAGGTCAAGCTCTAAAATTGCAAGTGCTGTTCCAGCTTCTTCTTGGCCTGTTAAAACGCTGTGTACAGCTGTAAAAAAGAGGCGTGAAACTTCACCATAACGTCCCCCTGTCTGGGGCAAATATGCGTAGAGCAGTTGATGAAGTTGCTTGATCGTGTTTTCGCTAAAAGGCATGTGTTGGGCGTTTTCGTGAATCATCCGCAGGGCATCACGGTAGCCTGCAATCTCCCCTTCTGAGCGGCTGTGTGGGGTGGGGTCTTTGAGGATGAGTTGCTCAATGCGTTGCCGGGGCGCGCTAACACCTTCAAGCCGCGTGCTGGACTCGGTGGACTCAATAGTTGCCAGGGTTTGCAGCTGTTTGAGCAGTTCAGGTGCTTGGCTGCGGTAAAGGTCTTGCTGACCACGATAGTACGACAGCGCTTCCACCTGGCGTAGCAGTGGCATGGTGATGGCGAGTGTTGCAAGATAAGGTGCTGTCAGTGAGTTCATAGGGATTCAAAGAACGTAGGATAAAAACGTAGAAACGTAGTATGAGCGACCCTGTTTATACGACGTTTACTGAAATGAAAAGGCTACTCACGTCAGCTTAACGATGGTTTCTATCTCAACTGCTTGATCTTTAGGGAGGCTGCTAACGCCAATAGCAGAGCATGCATGCTTACCAATTTCATCGCCAAAAATATTCCTAATTGTATCGCTACTCCCACCGTCACTTCAAATCCGTGCATAAACCACTAGGGTTCCCCTTACTTTTTTGCGGTTTCCCTTTTGAATAAAAGCCTCAAGTGATGGTAGCTTGCCCCCAGAGACGCACTGTTTTCAGCATTGAGCTGGGACTGCTGAAAAATTGTCTTATTGAGCAAATTGGGTAAGCGCTGACGAATGGCAGACTCGAGTGCCTGATAGCTTGGTTGAGGCATTTTACTAAGAACACCGCCGATGAGTACGCGATGAGGTTGGAGTAAATAAATAATATTTGCGATCACCGTCGCCAAGGCTTCGTTCAGATCCGCGACGATCTCGCCACACAAATGCATGTCTGTGGTTGACAGCTCTAGGACGTGCTGAAAGCGCTGGCGGCTATTTGTCTTTTGCATAATTGTGCTGTAATCATTTTGTTTATTGGCAGTTAGCTGCCCAAGTCGCTTTAAAAAAATCTGATCGATACCCTCAAGTGATAGAAGGTTAATGTTTTTTGACCGCTCATTTTGCTGGTACATACTCTGAGCAATAAGCCCTGCGTTGCCAAAAGAGCCTGTGTACAGCTGATCTCCTAGAAATATACTAATTTTAATTCCTTCATCAAGACCGACATAAATGAAATTTTGTCCGTTTTGAAAAAAAGGTTGCCGCCGCAATTCGGCAACGGCCATCGCGTCAATATCATTGATGATACTAACCGCTAGGTTCTCACGAGCCTCTAGCTTTTTGCATAGAGCAACATGGTCCCAACCTTTAACGCGACCTACCGAGATGATTTCACCAGTGTCAGGGTCGGTAAAACCCGGACTGGCAATACCTATGCCTAATAGATTTCGCTCAGGTAGCTTTTGCTTGACGCTGGCAAGGTAGCTCGAGATGGCCTGAATGGCTTCTTCGGGACTGGGCACAACACCGCCAAACTTATCCTCAGAATCTAGGATGTCACCGTTGAGGTTAGTTGTTATCAGATGGATACCTGGTAGTTGCAAGTGCACACCTATAAGCGCATAAACATCGTTGTTTAAGCCAAATAGCGTTGCAGGTCGCCCGCCTGTGGTTTCAGCCTGGCCTGCTGGGGCAATCCACTGACTCTCGAGGAGTGTCTGTACCGTTTTGCGCACAGTTGGTAGGCTCACCGAGCTGATCGTGTGCATATCAGCAAGTGACATCTCCTGCTGACTGAGGTGATTTAAAAGCAGGGTATGTAAGGACATTTAAAACCTCTCACTTAGTGTTCTTACGATACTGTTTTGAGAGGCTTTTGACAAATCTTTGATAAAAGGTATACTAAAACTACATAAGGTGACAATTGGATTTGCTGGCATATCTATCTGGAGTTGCTCCAGCAACTGCGAGCTAGGCGAGCCACTACAAAAACCCACTTAGGGTGGGGAACATACGCTGGAATTGCTAGGGTTTAGCTAGCTTGGGTTTAGCTAGCTTGACTCAAAGCACTCATTGGGATACCTGTAGTGAAACAGTTTGCAAACAGCCCGGAGCTCCAAATTTTTTATGGTGACATTCATAATCACTGTAATTTGAGTTATGGACAAGGGACCATTGAAGAAGCCTTTGAAAACGCCAAGCTCCAACTCGATTTTTGCAGTGTTACGTTACATGCTGCCTGGCCTGATTTGCCAACTGACGATCCTGATTTGGGTTACCTGGTCGATTATCATAAAGAAGGTTTCGCCATCGCTCAAAACAACTGGCAAGCCTATCTCGAGACGGTAGAAGCGCATAATCAAAACGGCAGCTTTGTGAGCTTTCCAAGCTTCGAGTGGCACTCTATGCAAGATGGTGACCACTGTATTTACTACCAGAGCTCTCAAGGTGCTCAGATTCTTGATGCGCCAACCCTAGCTGCGTTGCGCGCAAGCCTGAAGCAGCAAGAAATCGAAAGCCTGCTTTTGCCGCATCACATTGGTTACAAACAAGGCTTTCGAGGTATCAACTGGTTTAGCTTTAACAGTGAATTTTCACCCGTAGCCGAAATTTTTTCGTTTCATGGTCAGGCAGAAAGCAGTGAAGGCCCTTATCCCTATTTGCACAGCATGGGACCACGCCACGAACAAAGCACCGCGCAGTACGGCTGGTCGCAAGGGCATGTATTTGGCCTGGTAGGTTCTACCGATCATCACAATGCTTTTCCCGGAAGTTATGGCTACGGTCGGATGGCTGTATGGGCTGAAAATCTGAGTAGAGAAACCATCTGGCAAGC
>JBCCOX010000531.1:0-3954 GCA_039025155.1 Deinococcota bacterium
AGCAATTTTATGCACCCCGCGGCCATGATTTGCATAGCGCTCTAAGTGATTGATGGGTGCGTGGTCAACAGCAGGTTGCACCACATAACGCTCACCCACTTGGTAACGCCCACGCAAATCTGCCCCCACCTCAACCAAGGTGACTGAGCCTTCATCGCCTAAAATAAGCGGGTAGCTGCTTAAATCCCAGCCGTATAAATAAGGATGCTCGCGTCCTTGAGAAATGAGTTTAAGCAGCGACGTGCAGATGCCCGCTGCGTCCACTCGAGCCAAAAGCTGCCTACGACTAGGTCGGGGGACTGGAACCTGCTCGAGGGCAAGATGTGCTTCGCTAGCACCACGCAACACAACTGCGCGCATGGTTTGGGGGATAGTGGTAAGTTGCTCGGGTGCTGCCTGAGACCCGGTTGCTGCTCGAGACCCAAGTGCTGGCTGAGACGGTGTAACAGTCATGCCACTATCTTATATCACCTGCGCCATCTGGTTTACGCCATTGGTACAAGTGGCAATTTTATGAAGTGTTATTGCAGGTCATTGATGTGCAAGGCTGTACGTCAAATAAGGAAGAAAGAGGGATGATCTCAATGACAGCCTATGCCATCTTCAAGGGTGATGGTGTTGAGTACCCATTTGATGGTGTTGCTTGTATTAACATCACGTCAGACTGCTAAAGATAACTTCTCAGGGGCTCTAGGTTTTAAGAGTCTTAATTTTTTAGGGAACCTGAGTTCGATGGTTTCAAATAATCAGCAATGCGCCTCTGACACATATAGTGGTGTAGCTATAAAACCATCAGCCCTTGAACCAGCAGCATTTAGGCTACACAGGTCACTGTTAACGTATTTCAAAACATAACTTCTCTGATAGTTATGCGAGACATCTCTAACGTATATTAACTCCGAACTCAGGTTAGGGACCAATGTCTCCGGGCGTATTGCCCTCAAATTGATTGTCTTCTAAGGTTGGTTCGGCGTTGCTGGCGTTGTAAATACCGTAACCCCGATTATTGAGAAGTGTATTACCTTTAGCTGTGCCTGCAGCATTGTCCGTGTAAAAAATACCGCGATAACTCTCCATAATAGTGTTGCCCTCGAGCAAGGGGGCTGCTTGACCGCGTACATCAACACCAGCTTCACCACTGACCTCAATAACATTTGTCTTCGCCGTACCACTTGCGCTATCGAGGTAGGCAAGGCCGTTAAAACTGTGGTCAAAGATGCTGTTGCCCTCGAGCAACGGGGCAGCCAGACCTTCAATGCGCACGCCAACAGGTCCGTTGCGGGCAATGCGGTTATCACGCAACTGGCCACCACTGTTACCTGTAAAGAGCGCACCACCCTGACCATTGTCAACAATGACGTTATTACTCATAATAGGTGACGCGCTGCCGTCTACGATAACTGCAAACGCAGCATTACCTGCGATGGTATTGCCACGTAGCTGCCCCCCTTGCGCGCTTCTGCGAAAGCGCACACCCGTGCCGCCAATCTCAACCAGACCGTCGCTAACAGCACCGCCCACAAAGCTATCTTCCAAAATAAGTTCGCCGCTATTGACAACAATAATATCTGCACGAATGCTGTCAACATGCTCGAGGCTGATATTACGCAACGTCAGCGTACCCTCACCACTAAACCTGAGTAAGGCATCGGGCGCACGGGAAATAATTCGGGTGACAGTTGAACCTGCTTCTGGAGCGGCATCTTGTCCGACTGCATTAGCGGCTTGGCCAGTAGTTGAGCCCGTAGCTGAGGTTGTGGTTGAGGTTGTGTCTGAGGCTGTAGGTACAGCTTGGGCCTGAACAACAGGATCGCCTGTCAACGGACTCGCGCCAATTAAGCTGAGCGGTTTGTCAATCACCAGTGATTGCTCGAGGTAAAACTCGCCGGCTGGCAAACGTATGCCAGAACCTGCAGGCAGATTGTTAATAAACTGCTGCAAATCCGTGTCGGTAGATAACTCTTCAAGCGCTCTGAGCACTCCCACACCCGCAAACGTAGACTCGCTCACAAGCGCAGCTTCGTTGGCACTTTGATAGATAGCAGCTAGACCGTTGCCTTCAAAGTGGCTGTTTTGCACGTCTAAGCTCGCCTGTTCATACATCGCAATGCCGGCGCCACCATTGGCAATAAACTGGCTCGAGACAAGTGTGCTTTGACTTTGGCCTCGAACGTGGAGACCGTCACTCGGGTGTGCTGTTACGCGGCAATGTTGCATGGACAAGCTCGCGTGTTCAGCCAACACAAGTCCGTGCCCCTGCTGACTGCCCGGCTGCCCTGCTGGTGTAATATCTGCTGTTGTGATGTCGGCTGAGCTTGATGATGAGCTTGACGCCAGCGACCTTGAACTGGCAGCTTGTTCAGACTGAGCACGGGTGAAGTGGCAGGCTTGTAACTCTAGCTGCGCAGGTGCAACCGCCCAAGGGCTTACCTCGAGCAACGTACTGGTATGTTCGCTGACCAGTGCCGACGCCAGCGTGACATCTCGTATGGTGAGTGTGCCGCCACCCAAATAGCGCAAAGCTGGGCGGCTTGAAGGTGTCTGCGCCACATCTGCCAGCGTGCTTGGAGTAGATGTAGATGCTGCTGTAGGTTGCGTTGCTAAAGCTGTTGAATCCACCGTTTCTGAGCCACCTTGCGGCGTTGGGGCGCTTGTTTCACTATCTTCAGCTAGGTGCACACCCTCAACAAGCAGCAGCGTTTCGCGTTCACCAGCCCCCTGAATTGTGATGTTTCCAAAGAGTTCTAAGGGCCCGCTAAGACGGTAGACACCGGGGCCAAGCTGCCAGTTAGTTGCGCCCGCTGCTAGGGCGTCATTAAAAGCTTTACTAGCTGCCAGTTCTGCTGTGGGAAAAGCATATTGGCGCGGTAGCCAGCCCTCGGCAAGTTCAAACCAGTCAGCTTGGCTCGTCAGCAAACTATGACGGGAGCCTTGGCTAACCGTGCCTACTATTTCAGCATCCAGCGAAGGTTGGGCGTACAAAGGTACCTCTGTTGCATCTGCTGCTAGCACCACATCTACCAGTTGGGCCACGTTGCTTGTGCTCGCACTTGCTTGTCCTGAGCTCACAAGGCGGTATTCGGGTTCCGAAAACCAAGACGCCACAATAGCTGCTTCAGACGGTGACACAGACGGTGACGCAGACGGTGATATTGCAGATGTTGTTAGTCCAGATGATGGTGCTACCAGTAGTGTAGGTATAGCGGCCGCTAGGGCAGCTTGAACTGTATCTGCTCTACCGAACTTCGCCCAGCGACTTGGCAAGCTCCCTAGACGGCGCGTTACAGGCGCCATGCCCGCAAGGCGGTTATCGTTCATAGTGATGTCTTGTAAGGTAATGTCTACGCTCGGTGTTGCGCTAATACCCCATGTATTACGCTGATAGCTGCTCGAGCTTAAGGCCGCTTGCACCCTATCAAACAAGGCTAGCCCTATATCTCTATGATTACGAAAACTGCTTTCAACAATGCTGACGCCGGCACTGTTGAAAGCAGCGACACCAAGCTGCTGATCGCTCACATCAACACGGGTGAGTACAACTTGACTTTGCTGCCGGGCTAGCAAGCCCGCCTGCTTGTTAAAGGCCAGCACAGCGTCTTCTAGATAAAGCTGACTAGCTGCAGCTAAACGTATTCCGATGTCGTTTTGTTCAACCCGGGTGAGTTGGGCGTTGACATTCGCACCTGCTGGCGCGTCAAGTCCCAACTGACTGGCGCGTAAACTGCTGTTGTCTAAGCGCACGTCACTTGCCCCATCTAGGTAGATAGCTGCAGCCCCGTGCGCGGCAAGGTCACTGTCTTGAATATTGACTTGCCCTACCTCAGCAGCTAACCACACACCCGCACCGGGCGCGCCCACCAGACGGCTTTGCAGCAAACTTAAGCCGCCACTATCAAGCTCGAGCAAATTTGCCTGCGTACGGCTAGGATCAGCACCAATACCTTCTAAACTAAG
>JBCCOX010000532.1:0-3950 GCA_039025155.1 Deinococcota bacterium
CTGAGACAGCCTGTACCGCCAATGTCATCACCACGGTGTTACCGGGCATCACCTTGCAACATAACCGGGTTGAGCTAGCAACCGCAGACAGTTGGCAAACTCACTTTGACGCGCACGCTCTCTGCTTTGTCACCATTGTGGAGCGTCACGGTACATCAGGCGCAGTTGCTCACGGCCTCTTACAAGATTTTGGGCTTAAATCAGGTGCTGTTGCCAGCAGCGTAGGACACGACGCCCACAACATCATCATTGCCGGTACTAACGAAGCGGACATGCAACTTGCGCTAAGTACACTCAAAGAAAGTAACGGCGGTGTGGTTGTTGTCGATGCGAGTGAGGTTAAAGCGCTTGTGCCCCTACCCATCGCAGGACTTTTGTCTGACAAACGTGCGCCAGAGGTTGCCGCTGAAACCATCAAACTCAAAGAAGCTTGGCAAGCTGCTGGCTGCACGCTTCCTTACATGGGGTTCAACTTAATTCCACTTTCAGTCATTCCCGAAATTCGTATTACCGACAAAGGGCTTGTGACCGTCCCAGCCATGACTCAGCCGGACTTATTTGAGGTTACATGAGCACACGTTAAGGTAGGCCGACTTGACTTTCATGTGCAAATTCCCCACTATAAGAGCGTTTGCCTACCTCGAATAACGATATTTGGCGCAAGCGCGTTCATCACATCCCACAAAGGAGAATGATGCTCATGAAAGATGTTTATCAGGTTTGCTTAGTGCGCATTCAGCACAGCGTGGTGCTATTTTTATTGCTGAGTTTTACAGGTGCATTTGCGCAATCAACCAATGTGCAGCTCATTTTAGATGCTTCAGGTAGTATGTTTAACCGTCTTGCCGACGGTGAATACCGCATTGTGGCAGCTAAAAACGTGCTCAGAGATTTTGTCAGTGGGCTACCTGCTGATGAGGCGCTTAACGTGGGGTTGCGCGTATACGGCTCGAGACTCGCTGCCCTTGAAGACGGCGCGTGTTTGGACAGTGAGCTGTTTGTGGACATGAACGGTGTTGCGCGTGATAATTTACTCGATACCATCCGCGACACGCAAGCGCGCGGGGCAACGCCGATTGCTTACTCGCTCGAGCAAGCCGCGGGTGACTTCCCTAGCAGCGGGCGTAACGTCATCGTTCTGGTTACCGACGGCGAAGAATCCTGCGGTGGCGACGTGCGCGGCGTGCTGGAAGCCATGCGAGCCAGAGGCATTGAGGTTGAACTATCTATCATTGGTTTTGATCTAGATGATGCTGCCATTCGCAGTTTTGAAGGGCTTGGCACCTTTGAAAATGCTACCAGCGCGCAAGAACTTGCATCTGCATTAGGGCGCGCTGTTGAGGTTGCCGATACACAAACGTATCCGGTCACTGTGCTGCTTACTCGTGATGGGCTACCAACCACCGACGGTGCCATCGTTAATTTTAACGACGCCGTCACAGGTAGCGGCACAAGTTTCACGATGCAAGAAGCTGGTAGGTTCACAGCCACCTTGCCCAGCGGCGCTTACGAAGCTGTGATTGGTGATGCGTTCAGTGACGTACCCCAAACACTCGGCGGCCTCAGCGTAACGCCCGAAGGGGATAACACGTTTAGCTTTGAACTAGCTCAAGCAAGTTCTGTTACTTTGAGCTTGGCAACACCCATGCCTACCGCAGGAGGTAATGTCACTGTTAGTTTTGAAGGTGCGCCTACTGGTGAGGGCAACTGGATTACAGTTGTACCTGCTGACATTCCCGACAGTGACTACCTCGACTGGTCTTACGTGACGGGGGCGAGTGGCACAGTGGACATTACTCTACCAGCAGATGTGATGACACTTGAAGCCCGCTATCACGTTGAGTTACCTGAGGGTGGCTCGAGAGTCATTGGCCGCAGTGAGGTGTTTACCAGCGTAATGCCTATAGCCTCACTTACCCCACCTGCTGAGGTTGAGGCAGGTACAAGCTTCCCAGTTACTTGGTCAGGTCCTAACAATAACGGTGACTATGTCACGATTGTGCCTGCTGGTGCGCCTGAAGGTGCATACACAAGCTACTTTTATACCAGCTCGAGCAGTGCCAACCTCACCGCACCCGGTGAAGCTGGCAGCTACGAAGTACGCTATGTTTTAGATGCTGATAACCGTACACTCGTTAGCGTACCCATCACGGTTACAGCGGCTGAAAGCAGCTTGAGTGTTGCTGAGAGTGTTATGGCTGGCTCGAGCTTTGAAGTAACTTGGTCAGGTCCTAATGGCAATGGTGACTACGTGACGATTGTGCCAACAGGCGCGCCCGAGGGTGCATATACTAGCTACTTTTACACCAGTTCAGGTAGTCCCGGCACACTCACCGCACCAATAGAAGCAGGTAGCTACGAAGTGCGTTATGTTCTCGATGCAGGTAATGCCACGGTAACTAGTATGCCCATCATGGTAAGTGCCGCGCAAGCTAGCCTCGAGGCACCCTCGCAAGTTACCCCCGGTGCTGATTTTAGCGTGACGTGGTCAGGGCCAAATGGTAACAGTGACTACGTGACGATTGTGCCAGCGGGCGCACCTGAAGGCAGCTACACGAGCTATTTTTATACGTCTGTGGGGGCGACAGGTAGCCTTACCGCGCCAGACACAGCCGGAAGTTATGAAGTGCGCTACGTTAGTGCTCAAGGTGATGTTACGATTACCAGTGTTCCTGTCACTGTTCGCTAGACATTTACCAAAATAATCAAACAAGGGTGCTCGAGACAATCTCCTGAGCACCCTTTCTAATTTTTGACTGCCTGCTGACTGTAACTGAAGATATTTCCGTATACTCGTAAATTCACTATATATCTCATAAAGGATGTCTTCTCCACCCTCAAGTCAATAAATGTATTTGTTTTTCACGACCTACACAGCAATCAAATAAAATTATCAGGATAATATCCCATCAATTTTGACACCTTGTGTATGAGCGTAGAGTGCTGTTCGTATACTGCACAACCAAGCTAGAGGTACAACAAATTCATCACTACATTTAACCGTCTTAAGGCAACCTGCAAGGTACTTTCTTGAGATCGTCGTTGTGATGAAGTCAGCTTGGTGATGCAATACAACTATACTGATCAGGTTCAATAAATATCTAAATAGATGCTAGAGCTAAAAACCCTAGTAAGCGCTCACGCACGTCTACATCAATGTCGGTAGTGACTTGGAAACTACCATCAGTTTCTTCGCCTTGCCAACGTACCAAGAGAATATCATCAGCAGTTTGCCCACTGAGCGTAAACGGGCCGTCCTGATAGGTGTAAGGACCAACGAGAATCGCTTGTTGAGATTCTGTGTCAATCACGAGCGACGCCCCCTCGAGCCGGGGCGCATCACCAAAGACATCGCCGCGAACAATAGCAATATCTGGTTCCAACAAAAACATCACACTGAGCGCTTGAATGACTAACTCGCCACCATCAAACTGAACATGTCCGCGCGCATGGAGGGTTTGTGCGTCAATATCTAGTTCAATATCTGGCGCAGCCAAATTGCCAAAAGCCCCCTCGACAATAGCCTCTTTAAGTTCAACAAAGACACCTTCTTGATAGCGTACAAACTCCCCAGACAAGACCACGTTGCTGTCGTGGTCAATGACACGTCCACCTTGCGGCAAGGTTGTTGTGTTGGTTGCAAGATCAAAGTTTTGCTGTCCGTATGGCGTCACACTGAGCGCGGCAAAATCATGCGCTAGGCCAGATACCATAAGCATGAGTACAACACAGCTTGTAATTAGTACCAGCTTTGAACGCACGCTATGCTTTGGACGAAAATATTGAATGATACCTTGTAAACCTATACTATCTACGTCTGGAGTTTCTACGATCATTGAGTTGCCTACCTTATCTGTCCGAGCTTCATGCGCTTACTAAGCGCTTTCTACAGGTGATGCTGGCTCGAGCACAAAACTGAAAAGCTTACTAAAGGGCTTGTCTGCAAGCAG
>JBCCOX010000533.1:0-3945 GCA_039025155.1 Deinococcota bacterium
GCATCTTAAAATCTTGTAGAGTAAGCCTCATCTGAAATATAGCAAAGCACGTCAGTGACGTTGCTTATTGTAACACCCTGTAATCACCGCGACTTTACGCAGGAGGTAATGTGACGCAAAACACCTTAAATAATAAGGTATTCTGGGTACAGTATAGCCATGACACACACCGAGCTAACACAACTGCCCACCGCTGGTCGCCAGCCGTTGTTTCCGCTCTCTGCCATATCGTTACCTGCGCCATTAGAAACTTTTTTACCGTCACCTGTAGTTTCAAAGTCAACCCACAAGATGTCTAAGAAGCCATCCTTAAAGGCATCGTCAGAGGTATCGTCAAAAGCATCGTTTCGTGTGTCCACGAAAGTGTCTAAGAAGACAAACCAAGATACTCAGCTAGCATCAGCCGCCGCATTACCAGAGGAGCTGTCTACTGAAGCGCCTACAGATGACATGATGTTTGCAGCGCCTAAAGTGACCTTGCCAGTGACGCTTGGGTCGCTCGAGTTAACCTTTGCCCGTGAAGAAATTATCGCCAACAAACCTGTCACTGACGACCCTAAACCCCTGCCCACCGAACCCTGTAACCACAAAGATGCGGCTGAAGCTGTGGGCATTAGTCAAGCGCTGCTTGCTTGTTATGTGTCGATTTACCGTTCGTTAGGTGGGCGGCTCGAGTACAGCACCGACAACTTACGCAGTAACAAGTACGCTTTAAAACCGCGCTACAGTCCAGCGTTAATTGCAGGCTTTCGCAACGTGCGCACCCAAGTGCGGGCCGGTGCAGACATTCGCAGTGCCATGACAGTGGTCATGATCCAACAAGCTAGCAACCAAGACCCTATAAGCATGATGAACGCCAAAGGAACGACCAAAGCAGCAACCAAACGCAAACGTAACACGGCTAAGCTCGAGACCTTAGCATCTGTTAACGACAGTTTGTCCAAAGAAGTTGCGGCGCTACAAGCTAAGCTAGATGGGCTCGAGCTGACCTAAGCATCATCTGACGGTTTAGTTGACACGCCAAGTACGCAAACAAGTGCTTGGCGTGTTTGGGTGAGCATCATCACGATGCTAGTGAACATGCTCGTAAAGTGACATCCAAAAAAGACCTCAAAAGACAATTGATGCAACATTGAGGCAACTTGGTAAACTGACCTGTGACATCAGATGCTATGGACAACCTCTCACAGCTAAATTTGGCAGACAGTGAAGCTCGGGTGCGCGTGTTGCGGCAGCAATTGCGAGATGCGAATTATCGCTATTACATTCTGCAAGACCCGCTGCTAGCAGATACTGACTACGACGCTATGTTGCACGAACTGCGGGCGTTGGAAGAGGCGCATCCTGAACTTGTGACGGCGGACTCACCAACTCAGACGGTAGGCAGTGCGCCGCAGTCATCGTTTGAGACGATTACCCACCCACACCAAATGATGTCACTGGACAATGCGTTTAACGAGGCTGATTTAGAGGACTTTGCTGCCCGGATTCAGCGGGTGCTTGCGTCCGAGGCTAGCCTCGAGTATTTAGTTGAACTCAAAATAGACGGCCTCTCCATTAACCTCTACTACGAACAAGGTAGGCTCGAATGGGCGGCTACTCGTGGCAATGGGCGTAGCGGTGAAGATGTCACCATCAACGTGTTGAGCGTAGCGGGCTTTCCGCGCACTATTGAAAACGCACCAGATAAGCTTGAAGTGCGCGGCGAAATCTACCTCTCCAAATCTGAATTTGCGCGCATCAACGCAGCACGGGAGGCAAGCGGTGAACCCTTGTTTCGCAATCCGCGCAACGCGGCGTCGGGAACCTTACGCCAGCTAGATGCCAAGGTGACAGCAAGTCGTAATTTAGAAGCCTTTTTTTATGGTGTGGGCGACCCGCAAGCGCTGGGCGTAGGTACGCAAGCAGGGCTACTGGATTGGCTCGAGCAACACGGTTTTCGCGTGAATCCAGAACGCCAAGTTGCGAAAGATATTAGCGACGTTGAGCGCATCATGGCAAGTTGGCGTGACAGTCACAAAACCCTCGACTACGACGCAGACGGCCTCGTCGCTAAAGTCAACGATTTACTGTTGCAACAAGAACTCGGCATGACCAGCCGTGCACCTCGCTGGGCGATCGCCTACAAGTTCCCGGCTGAGGAAGCCACCACCACCGTTGTGGGCATCACTTGGCAAGTAGGGCGCACGGGCAAACTCACCCCGGTTGCAGACATGGACCCGCGCCTTATTGATGGCAGTATGGTGGCGCGGGCAACGCTGCACAATATTGGCTTCATCCGCGATTTGGATTTGCGGGTGGGCGACGTGGTGAAGGTCCACAAATCCGGCGGCATCATCCCCGAAATTACTGACGTATTGCTGAGTGAACGCAGTGGTGAGTTACTAGAGGTTCCTGAACCAACAGTGTGCCCGGCTTGTGCTGAGCCGCCTATTGTGGATGGTGCTAACCACGTTTGTGTGAACCCAGATTGCCCCGAGCAGCGGCTAGGACGGTTAGCGCACTTTGCCTCGAGGCGGGCCATGGACGTTGACAGCTTGGCGGATAAAACCTTGCGGCAGTTAATAGCTGAGGGGTTAGTACATACACCCGCAGATTTGTACGCGCTAACGCCGGAGCGGCTCGAGGGACTCGAGGGCTTTGCTAAAAAATCTGCCCAAAAACTGGTGGATAATATTACTGCAACCAAAACGCGCCCACTAGCACGGCTGATTAACGCGCTTGGGCTGCCCCACGTTGGTGAGCGTACAGCCGCACGGTTGGCGAACCACTTTGGTAGTGTTGATAACTTTCTAAATGCTACTGAAGATGAACTCGAGGCTGTCCCTGAAATTGGTATAGAAACCGCCAAAGCCATTCGCCGTACCCTCCAGCAACCTCGTATGCAGCAACTTTTAGCTGATTTGCGTGATGCGGGTGTGCAGCCGCCTCAGGAAAGTGCTTCTGAGGGACAAGCTAGAGTTTTGCAAGGGCTAAGCTTTGTAATTACAGGCACACTCAGTGAGTCGCGGGATGTAGTGAAGGAGAGGCTCGAGGCACTCGGCGCGCGCGTCACCTCGTCAGTAAGTAAAAAAACCGATTATCTGGTAGCGGGTGAAAACGCTGGCTCCAAGCTGGACAAAGCCCAGAGCCTTGGCGTAAACATATTGGATGAACTTGCATTGGCAGCACTCATCGCTGACAAACAAGCCCATACGGACAACTAAAGTATGCGACTTTGAAGTATCATAATTTATGGATGATGCCTAAGCTTTTATTTTGATGCAAAGGACGAAGCCTCCATGCGCCTCGCCTTGCAAGCGGTGGAAGCCTATCTTTTTGACGACAAGTGGAACTGTTGTGTACACACGACGCTCGAGCCCTATTATTAAAAGATTCAAAAAGCGCTAGGAATCTGCGTTTTGTGCCTCAATCGCTTCTTTGATAGGTCCATGGTCGCCAGCTTTCGTCAGCGCTGCTTCAGCCTCTTCAGAAAGGGAGGTGTGATAGAGCTTGCCATTAAAGCCTTTGAGGGCTTCAGCGATAGTTTCTGTGGGGGTGTTGTTAACCAACAAAAACAAAGCGGAATCACCTGGAGCGAGATCATTACTAATCCCGTTAATAAACTCGTTGTCGATACCAATATCAATGTTATGTCCCAGCAGACCACTAATACTCATACCCAACAGAGCTCCAAACAAAGGACCGCCAAACAAAAAGCCGATGAGTACACCCCAAAGTCCACCTCTAGCAATATTGTTCCCCTTGACTGCAGATTCTAAGGTTTGGCGTACCTTGACACGTCCTTTGGCATTTTTAATCACAACTGCAGCGTCTTCAATCCCGACGAGCGCTTTTTGGACATTGTCTTGTTTAAGACTTGCAACATGTTTAAGGACGTCGGTAGCTTTATCTTCTTGGTCGTAGGTATACACGATTAAGTCGCTCATTGATAATCTCCTTTAA
>JBCCOX010000534.1:0-3943 GCA_039025155.1 Deinococcota bacterium
ACCCGATGTTTGGCCTATTAGCGATTTAGCGCTTATTTTTGCAGGCAGAGACCTCTACAACGTCACCGGTAAACCTGCACTGCGCAAGCTGGGCGAGCAGTTCCGCCCGTACAGGAGCATTGCCATGTGGTACTTTTGGCGCTGGGTAGAATTAGGCCAGCCTGAACTGCAGACATTGTCAACCAATAAAGGTTAAGTTAAAAAATTAGTTTGACATTTATGTTTAAAGCATCACTAGAAAAGTTTTTGGTTTTTATAGCAACTCCACCATGTCTTGATAGATGTCGTGATACATATATCACGGTGAGATTAGGCTCTCGCTGATGAAATCTCCCTTTCACCCGTGCTCCCTTCTCCTTTTCCCAAAAGCAATATCACATGTCGGTAAGTCCGTAACAACATCTCGTGTAATTGCTATGAAGTAACCTCGCTTCATACATCAAACCCATTCTGATGATAGCTGGATGCTAAGACACTCTTTGACAGAGTATCTACTTACACCTAGACGCCTAAACAGGCTTACAGACCATGCTAAGCTAAATGCATCATGTACATTCATAATTTGCGCGTTTTTCCGTCTAAAACGCCCCTTGCCAAAGAAAATCAACTTGCTTGGAAACTGGCTAGCGTTGCCAGTGACCCGGTAGCGGTTGATGCTGATGTCACCGATATGGTTATTAACCGTGTGATTGACAACGCTGCTGTTGCCATTGCTGCCATTAACCGCAGGCCTGTTGCCAATGCCAGAAGCCAAGCGCTCGCCCATCCGCATCCGACAGGCGCGCAACTATTTGGGATGCCAGCAGATACCAACGTGATGGCGGAGTGGGCAGCTTGGGCGAATGCTACTGCTGTGCGCGAGTTGGACTTTCACGACACGTTTTTAGCTGCTGACTACTCTCACCCCGGCGATAACATTCCGCCTGTGCTTGCTGTTGCGCAACAAAAACAGCGTGACGGTCAGGCGCTTTTGCGCGGCATTGTGACGGCATACGAAATTCACATCAACCTCGTGAAAGCCATCTGCTTGCACAAACACAAAATTGATCACATGGCGCACTTGTGCCCGGCAAGTGCGGCGGGCATTGGTACACTTTTGGGCTTAGCTACAGATGTGATTTATCAAGCGGTACAGCAAGCGGTGCACACCTCGTTTAGTACGCGGCAGTCACGAAAAGGAGAAATCTCGAGCTGGAAAGCTTATGTGCCCGGCTACTCTGCCAAGCTTGCTGTGGAAGCCGTTGACCGTGCTATGCGCGGTGAAGGCGCACCCTCGCCTATTTATGAAGGTGAGGACAGCGTGGTGGCGTGGTTATTGGACGGGCCAGATGCTCACTATGACGTGCCTCTACCTGAGCCGGGTGAACCCAAACGCGCCATTTTAGAGTCTTACACCAAAGAACATTCTGCTGAGTACCAAGCGCAAGCCATCATTGACCTCGCGTTTAAGCTGCGCGAGCGTGTTGCTGATACCGCCGCCATCCGTGAGGTAATTTTGCACACCAGCCACCACACCCACTATGTGATTGGCACAGGAGCTAACGACCCGCAAAAACAAGACCCTAATGCCAGCCGTGAAACCCTTGACCACAGCATCACCTATATTTTTGCGGTGGCGCTGCAAGATGGACGCTGGCATCATGTAGACAGCTACACGCCGGAGCGCGCGAGCCGCCCGGACACGGTAAAACTCTGGCACAAGATTCGCACAGTCGAAGACCCCGAGTGGACGCGCCGCTATCACAGTAGCGACCCCAACGACAAAGCGTTTGGCGGCAGGGTTGAGATCATTTTGGAAGATGGCAGCGTAATTGAGGATGAACTCGCCGTTGCTAACGCACACTCGTTAGGTGCTAAGCCCTTTGTCCGCAAAGATTATATTCGCAAGTTTGACGCGCTGACTGAAGGTGTTATTGAGAATATCGAGCGGGATAGGTTTTTAGAGCTTGTTCAACGCTTACCCAAGCTCGATGCAAACGAAGTTCAAGAGCTAAACGTTCGCGTACCCATTGACAACCTCAGCCATAACAAGCGCGACAGCAGAGGCATCTTTTAATGTTATTTACCGACACAACACCCGAACAAAAGCGAGCAGCATTTCGCCAAGGTCTGGATAGTGGCAAGTTGCTACGGTTTCCGGGCGCGTTTTCGCCCTTGGTAGCCATGCTCCTTGCTGAACAAGGCTTTGATGGCATTTACATTTCTGGAGCTGTGCTGGCCAACGATTTAGGACTTCCAGATATTGGGCTGACAACCTTACCGGAAATTAGCCAGCGTGGGCGGCAGATTGCTCGAGTCACCAGCCTGCCCTCCATCATTGACATTGACACAGGTTTTGGGGAACCGATGAATGTGGTCAGGACGGTGCTCGAGCTACAAGAACTCGGCCTCGCCGGTTGCCATTTGGAAGACCAAGAAAACCCCAAACGCTGTGGTCACTTAGATCACAAACAACTGGTGGACGTACCCACCATGACACGCAAAATTAATGCTGCTGCCAACGCCAAACGCGACCCTAACTTTATGCTGATTGCTAGAACAGACGCTCGAGCCTCCGAAGGACTAGACGCCGCCATCGACCGTGCTAAAGCTTACGTGGATGCAGGTGCCGACATGATTTTTCCAGAGGCCATGCAAGACGAACACGAGTTTGAGGCGTTTCGCAAAAGCGTAAACGTGCCAATTCTCGCCAACATGACTGAGTTTGGAAAGTCAAAATTGCTTGATGTGGCAACACTCGAGTCCCTTGGCATCAATTTAGTCATTTACCCAGTAACCAGCTTGCGACTTGCCATGCACGCTGTGGAGACCGCCTTTACCGACATCAAACAAACTGGCACACAAGCGCATCTACTTGACCAGATGCAGCCGCGCAGCCGTTTATACGAGCTATTAAGATATGAAGATTACAACGAATTTGACCAAAATGTTTTTAATTTTAGCCTTACAAAAGCACAATAAGGAGTGTTATGGCTGAGACTGTGAATGTAAAAAAGGGGCTCGAGGGCGTCGTTGTCGACACCACCAGCATCTCCAAGGTGATGCCTGAAATCAACTCGCTCACCTATCGTGGTTACAAAGTTCAAGACCTCGCCGAGCATTGTTCATTTGAAGAAGTTGTGTATTTGTTATGGCATGGTGAACTGCCCAAACAAGCAGAACTAGATGCATTTATCAAACAAGAACGTAGCCTACGCGCCATCGATGACAACCTCAACCAACTCATTCAGATGACCAGTAAAGACGCGCATCCGATGGATGTTGTTCGTACCGCCGTGAGTTTCATTGGAGCTAACGCCAATCCAGAAGGTGATGGCGACAACCTCAACTACGCAACTGATTTACTTGCCAAACTACCTACAATTGTGGCTGCTGACTTTCGCCGCCGTAAAGGTGAGGCTGTCATTGCACCCGACCCAGAGCTGAGTTTGTCCGAAAACTTTTTCCATATGTGTTTTGGGGAGGTTCCCGACGCTGAACTGGTCAAAGCCTTTGATGTGTCGCTGATTCTCTACGCAGAGCATAGTTTTAATGCGTCCACGTTTACCTCGAGGGTCATCACCTCAACTTTGGCAGACATGTACAGTGCTGTCACCGGAGCCATCGGCGCACTTAAAGGTGCGTTGCACGGCGGTGCTAACGAGCAAGTGATGTATCTTTTGCAAGAAGTGGGCGGACCAGATACCGCTACCAAATGGATGCACACCGCGCTAGCTGAAAAACGCAAAGTGATGGGCTTTGGGCATCGCGTGTACAAACAGGGCGATTCACGTGTACCCACTATGAAACACTATGCCTTGCGCATTGCCGAAAAAACAGGCAACGAAGCACTTATGCAAACCGCCCAAGCGCTCGAGGATGTCATGGTGTCCGAAAAAGGCATCTACCCCAACCTCGACTTCCCAACCGGGCCGGCCTACTACATGCTCGGGTTCGATATTCC
>JBCCOX010000535.1:0-3942 GCA_039025155.1 Deinococcota bacterium
CACAAGCTTGCTCGAGCCTCTCCTCATTCACCAGCACATAGTCCGTATCAAAGGTAGACATGGCAAAAATGCTGATGCCTGCGTCTGCTAGTGGCTCTGCAATGCGCAGTAAAATCCCCGTGAGTTTAAAGTCAAGTGGTCCTTGTACTTTAAGTGCCCGCCAAGGTTGCGAGATACGTACACTGTCAACCTCAGCTAAACTGCTGGGGATGATGGTCACATCACAGACAATAGATAGCTCTTCTGAGGTAGTTGTGATGCCTAAAAGTGTACGTGCGCTGTCATCCTGCGGTGGGTCTTGCAAATGGGTGATAAGCCAGTTTGGAAGGGCTTGTGTTGGGTAACGCAGAATGGCGAAACTAGTGTCTAGAGGCTCTAGAACAAGCTCTTTCACATTAAGACGTTACTGGCTAAATCGCGCTGTCTAAACTGTTTGTCATATAACTCGCGGTAAAGCCCGCCCTTGGCAAGCAGTGATTCGTGACTGCCAACTTGCACAATTTCGCCATCATCGAGTACCACAATGCGGTCGGCGTTTTGCACTGTCGAAAGGCGGTGCGCAATCACAAAGGTGGTGCGCCCCTGCATGAGGTGCTCTAGAGCATCTTGCACAAGTGCCTCAGACTCATTGTCCAGCGCGCTGGTGGCTTCATCCAGAATGAGAATACGCGGGTCTTTGAGGATGGCCCTAGCAATAGCAATGCGTTGGCGCTGCCCGCCAGAAAGCTTGACACCACGTTCACCAACTAGCGTGTCGTAACCGTCTGGAAAACTGCTGATGAAGTCATGAGCATTGGCGGCATTAGCTGCAGCAATCACGTCCTCATCACCTGCATCTGGCTTACCGTAGCGGATATTCTCGGCAATGCTTCCTGAAAAAAGCTGGGTTTCTTGTGGCACAATGCCGATGGCCCTACGGAGGTTGTCAAGGTCAAGCTCGCGCAAATCCTGACCATCTAACAAAATTTGCCCATCAGTGGGGTCATAAAACCGGGGCAGCAGCGTCACCAAGGTAGTTTTACCAGCACCACTAGGGCCCACGAGGGCGGTGATCTCACCGGGTTGGGCGTCTAGATTGATATTATGCAACACAGGCGCGTCACCTCTGTCACCGTAATTGAACGACATCTTGTCAAAGCGGACATGTCCTTGAATGTTGGTGAGTGACGTGGGCTTATCTGCTAGGGGTAAGTCGGAGTGTTCGTCTAGTAAATCAAAAATACGTTTGGATGCGCCCAACGCTTCTTGAAATTGACTATACAAGCCTGCAAACGCTCCAACTGAACCAGCAACAAAGACCGTGAGCATCAAAAACGCGATGAGGTCGCCAGCGGGTAAATTTCCCGAAAACACCAACCTCCCGCCGTACCACAGCACAATGGTGATGCTACTGAACATGCCCAGTAAGACAGCGGGCACAAAAATTGCCCGTATGCGCGCTTTGCGAAGTGCAACATCGTAGGACGTATCAATTAACGTATTGTAACGGTTGCGCTCGAGCCCTTCAGCTGTAAACGATTTGACCACCCGCACACCACTAATGGCTTCTTCGGCACTGGCGTTGGCATCTGCCACACGGTCCTGAAATTCAGTACTCAGTTTTTTAAGTTTGCGCCCAAAATAGGCAGTTGCCACAATCACAGGTGGCACAACCGACAGCATCACCAAGGTGAGGCGGCTGTTGAGTACAAACAAAAATACGATGCCACCCAGCAAAATAATAATTTGGTTGAGAAGCTGTGCTAGCGAGCCAGACACAGCCCCGCGTAGGGTGGTAATGTCGCTTGTGAGCCGGGAGGTAATCTCACCCGTTTTACGCGCTTCGAAAAAGCGTACAGGTAGGTCAATTAAGTGTCCGAACAACACACGTCGTAAATCTGCCACGACACCTTCGCCAACAAGCGCCAACATGAACACCCGTAGGTAGTTGAAGCCTGCTTGGACTAAAAAAATAGCAAAAATCCCTAGCGCAACCTCGTTAAGTTGGGTGACACTTGCGTTTTCATTAATAAAGGCAATGTTAAACAGACGGCGTGTGAACAACGGTAGAGCTAAGCCTAAAATGCTCGAGATCGTCACCCCTGCCATGCCAATCCAAAACGGCCGTAAGTAAGGGCGTACATATCTGACGAGCCGTAAAAATTGAGCAACCTCGGCTTCATCTCGCCGAAGGAGTTTCGCAATCATGAAATCCTTTCCAATTAATTTAAGATCAAATTAACCCAAGTAGGTCCAAACATAATGGGGACCCCGTAAATAACAATCATCATAAGTAGCAACAGCCAGCAAATTTAGCAAGTAGTCTAAATTCCATAAACATTCCCGACTAAAAAGGTCGGATTTAGTACGAGTCCTAGTGTACACGTATTTTCCCGACTTGCTTGTGAGAGTAATAGCTTTTGGCTCACACCTTAGCAGCTCACACCTTAGCAGCTCACACCTTAGCAGCTTGCAGCACTTGAGGTTTCTTGCGCCTACCTAAAATGTAATGGGTAAGCAGCAACAGTAAGTTGATGCCGTAGAGGGAACCAAGCGCCCAAAACCCACCCCAAACACCTAAATTGAGGATGTCTGGCAGGTTATAAAGTTGCCGTAGCACACTTGTTCCGACAGCAACCCAAGCCAGCAGTAACAAAATGCCGTAACCACGTGCAGCTAGCGCACTACCTGGAATAAGAAATGCAAAAAGTCCGTACAAAGGTGTGCTTTTAGGACTTTGAGCACGCTGCGGTCGGGGTAATACTAACCCGACGAGGTGAATGACGGCAGCTACAAAAAATACGCTGAGCGCAACTTGCCAAACGAGGCTAGCCAGTTGTGGCGGGTTAGCACCAGCCAGTGCGGCCCAAGGGTTGCGCACGGCTTGCTGGAGCGCAGCGCTTAGGGAGGTAGTAAACCCACCATCTTCCCACTGCGCCAGTACTGTCAAAACCAGGGCCACCACAAACAGTCCAAGCAAGGTTAATTTTTCAGCAACGCTAAAGTAGTTCATGATGTTTAAGCGGGCAAGTTTAGGCACATGTTTGTGCTCGCGCCAGTAGGCTTCGATGTCTTCACTTTGGGCAACCCAATATTTGCAAAGTAGGGTGAGGCGTAAGCCAATAATGGCGAGGACAACTGCGAAGGTGAGATACCAGCTCGAGCGTCCCAGCGCCACTAACCAAGCAGGTGGTTGCAGCCGGATAGCAGGTGATGGCGTCTCGGTAGGCGCTACCTCAGCAGGTAAGGGGTCAGGTGATGCTGTCTCAGTCGTTACAATATCAGTGGTTATTATTTCAGTAGAAGACGATTCTTCAGGTGATGCTGATTCGGCTGAAGTTTCGTTCACGGATGTTTCAGTAGCTAACGACGTGTCATCCGGTGATGCTTCATCTAGCGAAGGTGATGTTAGCTCGAGCGTCTCAGTATCGGCTGTGTCTGTTACAGATGCCTCATCAGCAACGTTTAAGGGTGATGTGTCAGCAGATGTTGTCTCAGGTGATGACGCTGTGGGTGATGACGCTGTGGGTGACGACATTGTGGGTGATGCTACTTCAGGCGCGGTAGCGTTCATAGAGGATGTGCCAGGTTCTGGTGATGGAACTGGCTCGTTAGCAAGCTCGAGCCCAACCAGTTCATCTGCCAAAATAAGCTGACTACGACCACTAAGTCTCGCAACCTGCCAGCTCACTTGCCAAGTGTCAGCCTCAGCAAAAACATACTTAATTGAATCGACCTCGCCCTCTGGAGAGGTTGTGAAGATGTAACTAAACGAATCCCCCAAAGCATTTGTGAGTGTGAAGGTGCCTGTTCGGTTGGCAGGTAAATCTTGACCCACCAGTCGAAACTGCGAAGGAGCGTCTAGACGCTCAAGCTCGAGCCTAGGAAGTTGCGATACGGGGCTAAGACGTTGGCTCGGTAAGCCTCCGGTCTCAACCAACGGTGACGGTTGCAAACTGAACA
>JBCCOX010000536.1:0-3937 GCA_039025155.1 Deinococcota bacterium
CACCCAACCGACCCGCACACCCAAACGGGCGAGCAAGCAGGCCACGTTGAGTTCGCTACCAGCGACAAAGACATCTAACTGGGCCGCCTGCTCGAGCCGTTCCCCCGGTGCTGCCGCGAACCGCAGCATGGCTTCACCCAAACAGAGCACTTGCCACGGGCGCGCTTGTTCAGAAGATGCTTGAGAGGACATCTGAGAAGACGTCATGATTTATCGAGCGGATGGGCCACTGAATTAGCACTATTCCATTTCAGAAGGCGTATAACCGAGCGACCTGCCACCTCACAACGACCAAAACCATGACCAAAACCATGACCAAAAGCAACATTACTAAGCTTTAAACGTGTATTCGCGATGATATTCATGCTGAGTTAGTTTACCTTACGCAGGTTTACAAAAATCTGGATGAACCTTTTGTAAAGGCGCGTCTAGCAGCTTTTCTTGCATCTTATCGAAAGGCGTTGTTATAGTAACAGTACATCGTAAAACATGCGTTGGTATGGGGTATTGAGGCTGCTAGTAGCGGTATTGCTCGAGGTATCAGCATAAACTAGATAAGCTCGAGTATCTCCTTTAGAAAGCTATCTTGTCTTGTACCAGCACACTCAAGGAGGAAAACGATGAATCTTCGTAAGCAACTTAGCGCACGTGCAAGACGTGCCTTGTTGGCAGTGTTGCTACTCGTTGGCAGCGCAGCCCACGCGCAAGTAGGACTGTCCATCGCTACCGGCGGTACGGGTGGGGTGTACTTTCCCTACGGTGGCGGCCTGGCCGAGCTTATCAACAGCTACGTGGACGGCTACAGCGCAGCGGCTGAGGTCACAGGCGCATCCGTGGAAAACGTGGGGCTCATTTCACGGGGGGATTCAGATGTCGCCCTCGCCCTCGCCGACACGGTTTTTCAAGCCTACACAGGCACGGGCCGCTTTGATGGCTCTGACGGCCCCAGCCAACTCCCCAACTTGCGGGCGCTAGGGTCTGCGTATCCGAACGCGGTGCATTTGGTAACCCTTGCAGATTCAGATATAAGCTCGCTGGCTGATTTAGCTGGCATGCGCGTGTCCGTAGGTGCGCCCGGGAGTGGTACAGAAGTTTCGGCAGCGGCTATTCTCGAGGCTAACGGCATCACTTACGATGACATCGACGAGCAGCGCCTCAACTTTAACGAAACCGCCGCAGCGCTGCGCGACGGTCAAATTGATGCTGGCTTTTGGAGCGTAGGCCCGCCCACCAGCTCGATTTTAGATTTGGCGACCACCCGCGACATTCGCATTATTTCGTTGAGTGAAGACGAAATCGCAAGCGCCTTAGCAGCCAACGAAGTTTTTGCAGCGTACACGCTGCCCGGTGGCACCTACCCCGGCATTGATGAAGACGTGACTACCATTGGCACACCTAACGTGCTGGTTGTCGCCAGCGAGATGGACGAACAACTCGCCTACGACATCACGTCTACCCTTTACGCCCATGTGGACGAACTGCGCGCGATTCACCCCGCTGCCAACAACACAACGGTTGAGTTCAGCATGAACGCCACGCCCATCCCCTTGCATCCCGGTGCGTTACGCTACTACCAAGAAGCTGGCGTTGACGTGCCTGAAAGCTTAATGGGGGACTAAGTTCATCTGTCAATTAGCACGATGCTAAGTAGTAACGCTCGAGGGCTGCACAAAACAGGGTTACATTGTGCAGCCCTGTTTTGTATCATCATCGGTCTTGGATTTGCTCGAGCGCAAATGTTGTGTGTTGTCACCGATACTCAGCCAGATGAGGATGTTACTGAGGTTATTGTCGAGCTGAGCCTCGAGCCCACCCCGACTTGGACAGTCGCTTGGAATCACTCCGTCACAGGCATTCTGGTACGAGATTTTTATGCGGTTGAGGCTGGCATCATGACGCTAGTGGGAAGCCACACGCCCTCGTTTGATGCTGGTTTGGGGCACATTCCCGGACGTGGCCGTGTTGTCAGTGACGCTAATCATGGCTACTGGATTATGGACATCAACGAGGTTGTGCCAGGTAATCGGTATCTGCTGCGTGTCGGCAGCGAGAACGTCAATCACAGGATTATCCACGAGGAAACGACATATTCACTGAGTGAGGTTGTCGCAGGTAAACGAGTGCGAGTCTTTATTGCTGAAGATTGCCTCGAGCCATCAACAATCTCAGATCAAGAGCCTCGAGATTAACTACATGGGTGACAGTGATCATCTCGTGAAATTACGCTAATATCAACCAATATCGCCTGCAGCAGTCAACCAAAATTGATAAGCGTGCCGCTTATATCAACGACGTAATTTGTTTGAAGCCAAGAGACGCTCGAGGTTCATCTTGAGTCGTTTAAGATGTATAGCTTTACCTTAAAGTTAATTGTCAAAAATATATAAGAAAACGAGATTAAATCTAATCTGGAAAACCTATCCTCACGAGGAGGCGACATGCCGGAAAGCTTAAAACCAGACGAGGTTAGCGGAGCAGGTACTTCCTCTCCATCTGCGTTTAACAAAGTAATTTTGCTGGTTGTGACGGTCGTCGCGGTTGGCTTGTCGCTGTTTCAACTTTATACAGCAGGCATTCGCACGCCGAACCTGTTTTATCAGCGCAGTATTCACTTAGCGTTTATCCTTACGCTGGCGTTTTTGCTGTTTCCGGCGTTTGGAAAAGGTCGCAAACGGGGTGTTGTCGGTTGGTGTATTGATGGGGTATTTATTGCGGCAAGTATTTTTTCTGGATTTTATCTGTCGTACTTTTTAGATGACATCATCAACCGGGCCGGCTTTTGGACGCGGGCGGACATTGTTGCTGGAATTATTGCGACGATTGCCTTGCTCGAAGCCAGTCGGCGGGTTATCGGCATCACCATCACCATTATTGGCATGGTGTTTATTGTCTACGCCATGGCCGGCTCGAGGGGCACCTTACCGTGGTTGGGACAGTGGCTCCCGGGGATCCTCGAGCATCGCGGTTACACCATCGACCGAATTGTGGCGCAACTTTACTTGGGTCAAGAAGGCATTTTTGGCATTCCTTTGGGTGTAGCAGCTACGTTCGTATTTATTTTTGTGCTGTTTGGTGCGTTTTTAGAAGTCACGGGCGCAGGCAAGTTTTTTATTGACATTGCCTACGCCAGCGCCGGACGGCAGCGGGGCGGTCCTGCCAAGGCAGCCGTAGTCGCCTCTGCATTTATGGGCTCTATCTCAGGAAGTGCCATCGCCAACGTCGTCACCAGTGGCGCGTTCACTATTCCGCTTATGAAACGCCTTGGTTACAAACCAGAAGAAGCCGCTGGTGTGGAAGCTGCTGCCAGTACAGGCGGGCAAATTATGCCCCCAATTATGGGCGCAGGCGCGTTTTTGATTGCAGAATACACGCGGATGCCCTACTTAAACATCGTGCGCTTGAGCATTTTGCCAGCCATCATGTACTTTGCAACCGTGTATTTGTTTGTCGATATTATTGCCGCCAAACGCGGCATGCGCGGGATGCACCCCGACGACCTACCGCAAATGCGTAAGGTGATGGCAGGTGGGTGGCACTTTTTAATTCCGTTAGTGTTACTGGTGGTGTTGCTATTTCGCAACATTTCACCTGCTCGAGTTGGCTTTTGGGCCGTCATCAGTGTGTTAATTGTGTCCGCGTTGCGGTTTGCAGTTGAATTTGTGCTATCCCGTCAGGAAAAAGATACATCAAACACTGACGATAAGGTGAGTGTTGCTGAACTTCCTAAACTTGCGTTGGTGAATGTTGCCAACGCGCTCGAGACAGGCGCACGTAACGCCATCCCCGTAAGCGTGGCCTGTGCGGTGGCGGGCATCGTTGTAGGAATTGTAGGACTCACCGGCTTAGGACTTAAATTTTCCTCGATGATGCTCAGTTTTTCAGGCGGGAACATCGTCTTAGCGCTTATTCTAGTTGTGATTGCTAGCCTCATTTTGGG
>JBCCOX010000537.1:0-3935 GCA_039025155.1 Deinococcota bacterium
CTTGTCTGCATTTAGCTTGTCTGCATTTAGCTTGTCTGCATTTAGCTTGTCTGCATTTAGCTTGTCTGCATTTAGCTTGTCTGCATTTAGCTTGTCTGCATTTAGCTTGTCTGCATTTAGCTTGTCTACGTTCAGCTTGTCTACATTTAGTGCTGCCACCAGCAACCACTTTACAGTTTGTCGCATCAACTAAGCGGTTAGCAACATTTTCCAACGCGGCAAGCGTGTAAACGACAGCCGGGATTCCTGTAAAAATTCATCCATTGTGCGCGGATAACGCCCAAGACACTGCTTGATACTATCGCTCGAGCGTTCAGGAATGTGGACTGCTAGCGCCTCGAGCTCAACAATGTGCCGCGCTAGCCAGTCTGGCACGTTTGCCCGTGTCACCAGCAACTCATAATGGTCTTCAAAGGAGAGGTTTTCATAGTAGATATGCCCGCCTGTCACGTTCGATAACCGTTCAGCTATAGCCTCATTGTTAATGGCTTCAGGTCCTTGAAGGGTTAGCGCTTTGTGAACAGGGGCAGCTTCACTTAGCAAAAGTTGCGTAGCAACCGCAGCAACATCGCGTGCGTCTACGTAGTTGCGGGCGGCATTCCCTGCTGACCCTACAATTTTGCCAAAATAGCGAATGCTATGGGTGTTGCGGAGCCAGTTTTGCATAAATGCGTAGGGCCGCAAAAAGCAGTACTCGAGCCCTGTACTTTCTATAGTTGTTTCAATCTGGCGGTGCCAATTGGCGACTTCAACAGAGACACTTTTAGCAATTAATGGTGCAGATAGCTTGATAATACGCCTTACACCTGCTCGCTGAGCAGCTTCAACGGCGCAGGTCTCCACCTCAACCTGCTGAAGCGACGTTCCTGTAAGTAAAAACAAGGCGTCGCTACCAGCGAACGCACGGCTTAAGTCTGCCACAGACGTGTGCTTAGCCGTTACGTAACTCACGCGCGTGGGTGCAGTTTGTAGCGGCACTGGGTAGATGCTATCCGCGCGCCGCAACACGCCGCGCACACTTATGGTGTGCGGTGCAGCCACTAATTGCTGCATAAGCTCACGTCCCAGTGTGCCTGTACACCCCATCACAACAATAAGTCTTTCACGGGCACCTTGTTGTTGATGGACTTGGGGTGGTACGCCAAGTTTTGGGGAGGTTTCTTGTAGGTTTTGAGACACATTAGTGTACGTAGTCATGACTTACTCACTCACCTTAAACATGCGCAGGACAACTTTTTCAGTCATGGGGATAGCTACAAGTGCAACCGGCACAGATACAACAAACGCAGTGACGAAGCTGCGTAACCACAGCAGTAAAAATCCCTCAACAAACCCTACCCCAACGACCAACATAAAAAAGGACAAAAAGAACGACATACTTAGGCCCACGGCACTACTCATAATGATCCCAAAAACTTTTGGACTGACTTGCATAACTAATTCCTCCTCAGGAATGAAAATTGTAAGATGCTTTGCTAACATCTTGAGATATGTTTTTACGAAATTCGTAATTACAAGTTTTAGCTCTAAAAATTGAGGTTGGACTTAACCTCACATGTAGCTTGACGTGTAACTTGTGTTAACCTCTTAGACGATCTAACAGCGTATTTAGTTGTTTGGCCTCCTCTTCTGACACGTTGTACTGCTGTGTACGCTGAGTTGCTAGTTGAGCGTCCATATTTGCAAGCACTTGCTTACCGTGTTCACTCAAAGCAACGTCAATAACACGGCGGTTGGTGGCGTTGACGCCTCGAGCAACAAGCTTCATTGCCGTTAACTTATCAAGTAGACGGGTTAAATCACCCCGTTTGTTAACGAGCATTTCTTTGATTTCTCCTACAGACAGTGGTTTTGGATAAGCGTACTCGAGCACCTTCAAAATGTTGTAGTGCTGATCGTTAACGTTAAACTCTTTAAGCACGTTCTGCGTAATTTCTAAAAGCACATTGTAGGTGTGTACCAAGTTGACAATTACTTTTTCCCGCTCATCGGCTAGCGGGATCATCATACTCAACTCCTTTTCTAGTTCCATAATTTGACCTTCATCTGTGGGAAGTATGTAAAAACGTCATTCGTAATTACGAATTTTAGTTTACCCGCCTTTTCCAAAATTGTCAAGCGCTTGCCCATCAAACTCATACGGCTGACGACATCACCTTGCTTTATGTCACAGCATCCTCAATTTAAACGCTATAGCAGCCACAAAGACATCCTTAGTTGCTGGAGCAATTTCAGATGTGAGCCTTGTGAGTAGAAATAAACCCACCAAGCCTAGCCTAGGAGAACTTCTCCTGAACTTGCTACAATTATTTGGTAGTTGCTACCTCCGCGCGAATCATGCCCTCATCGTCCAGCTTGACAACATCACTGTAGTAATACGCACCGGGAAACCCCGCATCTACCACTTTGCGCTTACCGCTCCAACTGTCAATGGCAAGTTTGTACACCGAGGTTCGTTTTAGGTCGTCTGCAGTTGCAGGTTCATAGTCCTGATCTGGGCGCAAGTGCGGCGCATATTTGTCCATGATGAGCTGTAAGCAGCGCTTAGTTGCTTCTGGTTCAGTCACAATACTCAAATTCCCAAACGCAGTTACGCCTGCGTATTCAATGCTGAACTCGAGCGCCCTACTTGCTGGCAACAGCCGCCCCATCTGCATAATGTGAAAACAGGCAGGAATACCTGTATCCTCTCCCCCATCAGCGCCATTATCAACATTGTTATCAACATTGCTGCGGGTACGCCCCACCCGCGCAGTGTGCAAGTAGATGGCATTCTCAGCAGCATCAAATACAAACAGGTTGCTGTTGATAAACGGCTGTTCCCCATCATTTGTTGCGAGGATACCCACCGGAGCAGTTTCTAAAAACTGGTGAATCCACGCATCATCGTCAACAACACGGTCACGGCGGCGAATTTGGTTAGGGGCAAGCGTTCCGTAATCTTTGGGCATAGTCGTTACTCCTTGGCGAAGCCAGACCTCAACGTGAGGACTTTGATGAAAGATTGCAAGGCGAATAACTTCTTTAAGATGGGCAACTTCAACGTGAAGACTTCGAGATGGATGATTTCAACGTCATCACCTCAACGTCATCACCTCGAGGCAGATCATCTCAATCTCTGATGACAAAGTGCCTCGCGAGCTTACGCTACCTTGTAAGTGGTTCCCATAAAAGAACCACTTGTAGGCAAACGCGCTGGGCCACTATGCTGACACTATGCCTACCGACCCTCATGTTGACCTCTTTTGGCAACGTTTAGAACTGGATATTACTGCCTCTACACCGCGTTACAAACAACTTTACGATCAGGTGAGGAAGGCGGTGTTAGCGGGGCAGTTGCGGCAAGGTGCGCGCATTCCAGCATCACGGTTTCTTGCTAAACACTTAGGCGTGTCGCGCAATACGGTGCTCGAGGCCCTCGACCAACTTCTTGCAGAAGGCTACCTTGAAGCTAGGCGCGGCGCAGGCACGTTTATCGCCGTTGACGTACTTGCCAGTACCTACGCAGAGATACATCAGTCACAGGTCACAAATAGTAACGCTGATGTTACTCATGATGTTACTCATCATGCTGCTACTGATGGCGATGCTACAGATGATAACGCCACCATCACCCTCCAACTTTCAAGCAGGGGGCAACGTTTAGCTGCTAGCAAGCTCGCCCAACAGCAAGACGAAGCCCGTCCACTCGCCTTTCAAGCAGGGCTTTCTGCGCTGGATTTATTTCCTTGGAAGTTGTGGATGCGGCTGGCCAACCAAGCCGCCAAGCTCATCGCCCAACCAGAAACGTATCAAGCAATGGGCTATGGCAACAGTGCAGGTTTACTAGAATTACGCCAGGCACTTGCTGAACACCTTCGGGTAGCGCGGGGTGTTCGCTGTCAGCCAGAAGATATTGTCATTACCACGGGTACACAGCAAGCCGTTGACCTTAC
>JBCCOX010000538.1:0-3919 GCA_039025155.1 Deinococcota bacterium
GCCATACGAACCTTGGCACAGCAGTTTGTGTCACACGCAGTCACGTCAGACGCAGTCACATCAACATCATCCGATAATAGTTCTGAGTCGGGTACGTTAGCAGATGTCGTCAGTTCCACGCTGTCGACCCAAGCCGTAGAAAGCGCGTCTCCACCGATGATATTGCTAGCAACTGCTGCACCAGAGGCAGCTAGGTTAGTGGCTAATGTGCGACGCTTGGGTGGCAGCCATGTGATTGTTGGTGGCGACGCGCTGGGTAGCCAAGCGTTTATGGACACGCTCAACAGCTTTGTGCAAGAACGCCGCCAGCCGGGGCGCTTTTCAAATGGTATTTTTGTAGCCTCACCCTTGTTATTTGATGTTGCTGGGGAACGCGCCCAGCGCATAGCAGATGCGTTTAATGAGGCTTACAACGACACGCCAAGTTGGTCGTCGGCAACTTACTACGATGCAACTAAGGTTGTGAGCAGCGCTGCTGAGGCAATTGATTTTTCTGTGCCCTTAGCTGAGCAACGTGAGGCATTGCGGCAAGCACTAGCTGCCATCAATGAACCTCTGGCGGCCCTACCAGCCGCAACGGGTAATCTCTACTTTGACCCCAACGGCGACCCAGTCACCTTGGTGACGATGGGGCAATATCAAAACCAGCGGTTAATTTCAGCTCAAACCCAGTTTCGGATGATTCCGCAAGAGCCGTTTGCAGGTTTAGAAGACGCGCTGGCAGACGGGCGCGTGCTCGAGCTAGCTGACCGCTATGTCTACCGCACGCAGGTTATTTATACCGGACTAGAATTTTTAGATGTTGAGGCCGTGGACACAGGCCAACACCACGCCTCCCTTTCGTTTCACCTGTGGTTTCGCTACGAGGGAAGTTTAGACATAGACGCGCTCGAGTTTGGCAATGCAATTGAGCCGCCGCGCTTTGAGCTACTTGAGCAGACCAGCGTTGATGACCTCAATTACCGCTTGTACCGCGTTTCTGGAACCTTTCGCTTGGGCTTTGTGCCCCATGCGTTTGGTGAGCGGGTGTTGGGCGTGCAGTTTCGCAACATTGACCAATCCAACGACAACGTGCTCTATGTGGTGGACGTGCTGGGGTTAAGAGGTGCTGTCTCGAGCCTTACAGCAGAAACAGTAGCGGCCGTTAATCCGTTTGTAAGTAGATTAGAAGATGTCTTTGGCTGGCGGGTGGCACGTCGAGCATTTTTTCAAGATACCTTTGCTGAAAGCAGTTTAGGTAATCCCAACTATTTAGCGCAAGGTAGTGTGGGCTATTCGCGTTTTAACGCAGTGTTGTGGTTACTGCCTAGCGGCTTACAACTGCGCCGGCGGCTGCCACGTGACCTAGCCCGCTGGTTGAGCCTAGTGAGTTTAGCTGTGTTGGCGGTGAGTTTACTGCCACAAGTTCTTATTCGACTCTTTCCAAGCTTGCGTCATTACAACTGGTTGCGGGTGGTGTTGTGGGTACTGGGAGCTGGCTCGAGCATCATCTTGCTATTAGCCAGCGAAGTTGTCATTATCGATATATTGGGGCGCACCTTTCCGGAAACAAGTGCAAGTTACCAAGTGTTAAGTACGCAGATGTATGCCATGTTGTGGTGGTTAGTACCCGCGCTACTAACATTATTAGCTATTGAAGAGTTTGTTTGGGTGCCGCTCGAGGAACGCACTGGGCGCACGGTTCCCAGCGTGATGCGCGGTTCAGTTGCCATCATCGTGTGTGCGCTGGCGGCCTTTGGGGTGTTGTCGTTTGTGTTTAACCAACCGCTCACCGGTGTGCTGGCAACATCTGGTGTCTTGGTGATGGTGGTTGGACTTGCGGTGCAAATCAACATCGCCAATGTCTTTTCGGGTTTAGCTATCAATATGGAGCAACCCTTCCGAGTTGGTGATTGGGTCACGATTGATGACGTGGAAACTGGGCAAGTCATTGACATCACCTGGCGCACCACGCGCTTGCGGACGCCCCTTGGCAATATCATAAGCATTCCTAACAGCACAGCCTCAGACAAAGTTGTGCAGAACTACAACTACCCGAGCCAAGAGTATTGGATGCGCTACACCGTGCATGTGGATCCAAGTCACGCGCCGAAGCAAGTTAAAGCGCTGCTCGAGCAAGCCGTGCAGCAAAGTGAGGGCGTGCTAGCTATCCGAGTCTTTTTTACAGGTCTAAGTGAATGGTCAGCCGCGTTTTGGATTGATTTCCAGCTAGATGACTTTGGCGCGCGCTTTAAGTACGCGGATGGCGTCTGGAGTAACGTCTGGCAGGCGTTACGTAACGCGGGCATTAAGCCTGCCCTGCGCGACCGGCAGCGGCATCTTTATGATGAGGATGTGGTGGGGCAGCCGTACGTTTTAGATGAACCGGGTGATTGAGTTTTGGAAGTTGATAGTTTTAAGTGCTTTCAGGGAGTTGCTGTAAGGTTAGCAGTTGTGCGGTTCTGCACGCTTTTGGCGGTTTCAATGACAAGTTCAGGCTGAACGTAAAGTAGCTCGAGCAGCAGTTGCACGGGTGGCGTAGGCTCAGCTTCACCTGTTTCCCAATCTACAACGTCATCTTCAGTGACACCCAAAACAGCCGCAAGCTCAGCATGTGAAAGCCCTTGCTTATGCCTAAAGGTCATGGTTGGTGGTATGTTGCCATCAATGATTGTAATAACACTATCTTGTTCAGGTTTACGCTTACCACGTAGTATTTGACCAGCGCACTCAATACCTTCGATCAAATTCTCAAAATCTGGGGCGCTAAGATTTTTGTCACTCATCAAGCATCAACTCCGTAGAAAACTCGATTGATATAAGTATAATAGTGTGATTGTCTTACTTTAATTTACAATCCTTGGAAAATCAATTTATGGCGACTTTACATCTTATGTGTGGGTTACCTTGTTCAGGTAAAACAACACGTGCAAAACAACTGGAATTAGAACATTCAGCACTGCGTCTTACTCCTGATGAATGGCATACACGACTTTATGGACAAGATGCTTTAGAACCGGAGCACGATGACAGGCATAATTTAATTGAATCTATGCTTTGGGAAGTCGCTGCACGCATATTATCTCTGGAAACAAACGTCATTTTAGACTTTGGATTTTGGGGAAAGTGGGAACGTGACAACTACCGTTCTTGGGCTGCAGAGGTAGGCGCAAGCAGTGAAATACATTTTCTGGACGTGCCAAATCATGAGCTTCTGGAGCGCTTAAAAGCTAGAAATACTCAACTACCCGAAGGAGCATTCAAAATTAGTGAAGCACAACTCAAAGCATGGATGGGAATTTTTGAAGTACCTTCGGCCGATGAGCTTGAACGTCGAGAAGTGGTTTAGCCTTGCTGTTAGTGTTTAGGATTGTACATCAGCAATTTCAAAACCTGTGGCGATGATGTTGTCACCATCTTGCTCGAGCCGCACCCTTGGTAACGGCAAACGCGCTGGACCACTGACTGCTCTGCCTGCTTGGGTCAGCGAAAACACACTCAGATGACAGTTGCAAGCGAGTGCTGGTGTATCTGTACGAAAGTTATAGGCAAACGCAATCGCCTCGGGGTCAGTTTTTAAGGCCACGATGCAACTTTGATGGGTACATAAGCGGTTCAGCGCAATAAAGTGCTGACCTTTGACCTCGAGGCTGCCAGATGTTGATTCTGGCACGTGCACAAGAATGGCTGGGAAGCCCGCATAACTAAACTCGAGGCTGTCCCACACGTTGCTTAATGCATCAACCGAAGTTACTGTAACGGGGTCAAAATTCCGATAGCTTGGTGTCTTGCTGGGTGCTGGTTTGATGAAGTGAACCCGGTAAGCACGCCAAAACGCCCACATGCCGCCACCTAGTGCAGCAATCACCGGAACGCGCCACAACCATGTGAGCGTGCGCTGTAAAAAGTTGCGCCTCGAGCTACCTCGAGCTGTTGGCGC
>JBCCOX010000539.1:0-3916 GCA_039025155.1 Deinococcota bacterium
ACAGGTCTATAGCCACTCGAGTTCAACATTTGTCACAGATTCACGTAAACTAAAGGCATGTCAACCTCACCTGATGATTTACGCTACCCTATTGGCAAATTTCAGTTTCCCGAGAACGTTACCGAAGCTGACCACGCACGCTGGCGGCAGATTATTGCAGACACACCAACCCGTTTACGCGAGGCTGTTAGCGGCCTAGATGATAGCCAATTGGATACACAATACCGACCTGAAGGCTGGACCTTACGGCAAGTGGTGCATCACATTGCGGATAGTCACATCAACAGCATCGTGCGGTTTAAGTTGGCACTTACTGAAGATAGCCCGCCCTTAAAACCGTACCGAGAAGGTGAATGGGCAAACCTAGCTGATAGCAGTATGCCAATTGATGTTTCCCTTGATTTATTGACGGCACTGCATGCTCGCTGGGCGGTGTTGCTCGAGTCACTTACGCCAGAAGACCTAAAGCGCACACTCACCAACCCGAACAGTGGAAAGTTAGTGCCGCTCGAGCGCAACCTAGCCGTTTACGCATGGCACGGCCCCCACCACATTGCGCACATCACCACAACACGTGACCGCAACGGTTGGTAACACCTTAGAAATGCTCGCGGCTGTACGGTAAACTACGCATCCATGTCAGAATCATTATCACCTGAAAAACTACGGGTTGCCATTGTTGGCGCGTCCGGCTATGCCGGTGGCGAGTTTTTGCGCTTGGCACTAGCGCATCCACATCTTGAAGTCACCCAAATCACCAGCGAACGCTACGCCAAAATGCCTGTTCACTTGGTTCACCCCAACTTGCGGGGTGTGAGCCGTTTAAGGTTTTCATCTATTGCTGACCTCGAGGAAGCTGACTTACTCGTTTTGGGGCTTCCTCATAAAGAATCTGCCAAGCGTTTTGATGAGCTTAGTCAACTTGCACCACAAATGCTTGACCTCGCCGCCGACTTTCGGCTACGTGACCCTGAGGTTTATGCCAAGTACTACGGTGAACCCCACCCGCGCCCCGATTTACTAGATACCTTCGTTTACGGCAATCCAGAACTGCATCGTGCTGACCTAGCTAGCGCAACCCATATTGCGGGGGCGGGTTGTATTGCCACAGCGACGATACTCGCGCTCTACCCACTGCTCAAACACGCCGTGCCCGCTAAGGGTGACATTATTGTGGAGGCTAAAATTGGCTCCTCGGCGGCGGGCAATCGCCCAACCGACTCAGGACATCACCCGGAGCGGATGGGCGTCGTGCGTACCTACGCAGCCACAGGTCACCGCCACACGGCAGAAATTCAGCAAGAACTGCCCGGCAAGTTTCCCATTCACCTAACTGCAACTGCTGTTGAGCGCGTGCGCGGCATTTTGGTGACCGCCCACCTATTTGTGCCAGATGGTTACGCTGACCGCGATGTACTCGGTGCCATCCGCGAAACTTACGACGACGAGCCGTTCATTCGCATTGTGTCTGCCCGAAAAGGCATTCACCGCGTCCCCGATCCCAAAATTTTGGATGGTACAAATTACTGTGACATTGGCTTTGCTGTGGATAATGACACCGGCCGCGTGGTGGTGATGAGCGCTATTGACAACCTTGTTAAAGGCACAGCCGGGCATGCGCTACAAGCACTCAACATCAGTATGGGTTGGGATGAAACGCTCGGTCTTGAATTTTTTGGATTGCATCCGTGAGTGTCGTAGCGGAACCGCGCAAGTGGTACAACACCGTTGCGGATGCGTCCTACCTTATCTCTACCGATAAATATTTGCTGGACACAGACCTCATCGTTAGCTTTATAGCCACCGAGTCCTACTGGGCCAACGGCCGCCCGGCTGAGGCAATTTTAGAAACCATCAAACAGTCACTATGCTTTGGGCTTTACGAGCAGCATGGTGATGAGCTTAACCAAGTTGGCTTTGGCAGGGTCATTACCGATACCTATTCGTTTGGCTACTTGGCGGATGTGTTTATTGTAGAAGAAGCCAGAGGGCGCGGCCTCGGTACTTGGCTTGTTGAAACAATTACGACTAACCCACCTTGCGACACTCTCAAAACCATGTTGCTGTTTACCAAAGACGCTCACGGCCTTTACGAAAAGTTTGGGTTTGGCGTCCCAGAAGATGCATCGCGCATTATGATGCGCCGTAACCTTACGCCCGGCAAGCCAGACGACCGCGCGTAAACAGCCCTGAGCCAGAGGTATCATCTTTGATAAGCAGCCCTGAGCCAGAGGTATCATCTTTGATAAGCAGCCCTGAGCCGGAGGTATCATCTCGCCTACCAGCCCTTAGCCGCTTACCAAGGCTACTCGCTTTCCAAAAAGCTCATCACAACTGCATTGAATACATCAGGTGTCTCCCAAAGTGCAAAGTGCCCAGTGCTCGGCAAAATAGCCAGTTCAGCAGTGGGAATGAGCTTCGTCATGGCAAGGGTGTGATCTAAACGAATCGCTTCTTCGTGATAGCCAGCTAGCACGAGCATAGGGGTGCTGATAGCCTCGAGCTGCGTTTCATCATAATTTGGCTCACTACCCCACATGGTTTCAATATTACTAAAAAACTTGTCGATGCCTTCGGGATTAGGCGATAGCGCTTTGTAATCGCTTGTCGCTCGCTCAATATAGGCGTTAAACGTTTCATTTTCGCCCATGTCGTCACGTAAACCGGACAACTGGTAGTTAGTCCCGCAAGCAGCAATTTTGCCCACCCGTTCAGGATAATTGATAGCAAGTTCTAATCCAATGATGCCGCCATCACTCCAGCCCAGCAGGTCAAAGGTGGCCACGCCCAAAGCGTCCATGAGAGTCAGCACATCACGAGTCATGAGCGCGTAGCTGATGGTTTGCTCGCTCATGCTCGAGCGGCCGTGCCCGCGGCTATCAAGCACAATCACCTGGCGTGTTTTGCTAAATACCGGAAGTTGCTGGGCCCAGTAGTCAGCGTTACCGAGGCCGCCGTGAATCATTACCAACGGCTTAGCCCTATTAGCAGCGCCATAAATAGCGTAGTACATTTTGATGTCGTTAACCTCTTTGAGGCCACTTTCGGTGGGTTCTAGTTGTACAGTCATGCTAGCGGGCATAGGTCACCCCGCGCCCTAACTCGCATAAACTTGCAGCTACTACTCTCACATGTAAGTACATACGATTCACAACACTTACCTCCTTTGAACGTCCCATTCTATACTTACTGAGGCAGTACCGTCATCCAGCATTCCTGATATTTGCGTGTAAACTTGCAGGTCTGTTTGTAGCTTCTACAATTTGCTGACCTTAGGAAAGTGCTCAGGATGTCGGATGATATCTTCACTTAAATCAACATCCAAATCTGGCCAGTAGAAGTGACTTTCAGAAACCTGTTGTACGTTGAGGATTTCTCTTACTTTTGCTTCCTTAAACCAAGGGAAATCATCGTAAGGCATGAATAGCTCTTTGTCATTTGCTAAAAGCCAAACACCATGCGCAGAAATATGTGTGACTTCAATGTTTGACGTGTTCTTGCCAAGCGTGGATGAGTTCATCATAGTGGCTTCCAATTAGTATTTCGATTTCCTCACCAACTTGTCTACCCTTGCCTCAATCAAATCAAGGTGATGAAGCTCATGAAGTAGCAGCTTTCTCACCTGAAGGTAAACCGTCTCTTGCCGCTGTTTATGTATTTCTCTCACGATACGCAACCAGTCTTTTTCAGACAAGGGTTGCAAAACTGCGTGCAACATACTTCGCCGAAATGAGAAGTAATTTAGTAACTCTATAGGGCTAAAATTCTCGTAGTTGATTAACTTACCCCATTGACGCTCTGGATGAACTTTTGTGATGGACGGCTCTTTGAAGATTAATGCTAGATAGACGGCTTCAGAAAATCTAGCCTCACAGTTAAGTAAATGTGCAACTTCCTCTACAAAAGAACGTTTGCC
>JBCCOX010000540.1:0-3914 GCA_039025155.1 Deinococcota bacterium
ACCTGTAGCAAGTTGTTCAGCCGCAGCTTGGCTGCTGGGCACAGGTGCAAAGTCAAGGTCTGCGTTGATGAAGCGCACGCTCACCTCAGCGGGCTCGAGCAACCCCACTCTCACCCTAGCAACCTGACCTTGCACAATGACCGTTGGTGACACATCAACCTCAGCAAAGGGCCACGGCAACTGCTCTGGCGGCGTGGCGGCAATAGGAATCTGCAGTTGCTGCCCCACTTCAATTAAGTTGATGTCCGTAATGCCGTTGGCTGCGGCGACATCCTCAACTTGCAAGCCGTAGCGCGCTGCAACCCGGGTGAGGGTTTCCCCTGCTTGGACAGTGTGCGTCACTTGGGCGTATGCACTTGTGAGGCATATCAACCCGATTGTGAACCAAAGTATCTTGAATATCTTTGACAGAGGCACCTTCAACATAAGAACATGCAGCATGTGATGACGCTGATTGGATACGTTTTGACACATGGCGCTGTAACACATTACCCAAGATTGCATAATTCAACTTACTCCAAATCTTAACTGCTAGCCGCTGTGGTGCTTACGTTACATGTACGTGCCTGCGAGCTGCAGCCACACAAAAACGTGCCAGACGTGTCATGCTAACAGCCATGACGATAGCCTCATCAACTAAAACAGCACTTTTGAGCGTCTACGACAAAACAGGCATTGTGGACTTTGCCAAGCAGCTTGATGCACTCGGTTACAGCCTCATCTCCACAGGCGGCACTCAGAAAACCTTAACTGAGGCAGGCCTCAGCGTGCGCCAAGTCAGTGAGGTGACTGGCTCCCCTGAAATTTTAGGGGGGCGGGTGAAAACTTTACACCCCGTTATTCACGGTGGCATTTTAGCGAAACGAGAGGATGCCCAACTGGCTGAACTTGCTTCGCACAACATCGCTACCATTGATGTTGTAGTTGTAAATTTATATCCGTTTAGAGATGCTATTGCAGAGCGTCCAGAGTTAGACAATGCGCTCGAGAACATTGACATCGGCGGGCCCACCATGCTGCGGGCGGCCGCTAAAAACTTCCCGTCGGTCTTAGTCGTCAGCAAGCCAGAAGATTATGAGGACGTTGCTGAGAAACTTGGGTCAGGTGAGGTTGATGATGCTTTCCGGCGGCAACTTGCGGTGAAAGCTTTTGCACACGTTGCTGCCTACGACGCTGCCATTACCCGCTATTTGAGTGACGGTGATGTCTGGCAGGGTGATGAGCTTGGGCTCGAGGCTAGCAAACTCCACACTCTCCGCTACGGCGAAAACCCTCACCAACAAGCAAGTTTGTGGCGACTTTCCGGCGAACGCGGGCCAGTTATAGACGCGGAGATTTTACAAGGCAAAGCTATGTCGTTTAACAACTATCAAGATGCTGACGCTGCGTGGGCGCTTCTTACTGACATCAGCACGACAGACAAGACCAGTGTCGTTGCTCTCAAGCATGGCAATCCTTGCGGCGTGGCTCAGGCAGATACTTTGGTTGATGCCTATACACGCGCACACGACGCTGACCCACTCAGTATTTTTGGTGGCATTGTGGCAGTTGACAAGGTGATTGATGCTGAACTTGCCAAAGTGATGACGCAGATATTTTTAGAAATTGTGTTGGCACTGGGGTATGAAGATGGGGCGCTCGAGGTCTTTGCCAAGAAGAAAAACCTCCGCCTTCTCAAAGTTACACATGAAGATGCCTCGACCCACAACCTGCGCATGATTAGCGGCGGATTACTTGTCCAAGACCGCGACACTCACACCTTTGCAGATGCCAAGCAGGATGTTGTCACAACTCAGCAACCCGACAATTGGGATGACGTAGCGTTTGCATGGCATGTTGTCAAACACGCCAAGTCCAACGCCATCGTGCTGGTGAAAGATGGCGTTACCGTGGGTATAGGTTCGGGGCAGGTTTCGCGCATTGGTGCAGCCAAGCAAGCTCTAGCCCAGGCAGGTGACCAAGCCAAGGGCGCAGTTCTCGCCAGCGATGCCTTTTTTCCTTTTGATGATGTGGTGCGTGAAGCTGCTACTTATGGCATACAAACCATAATCTCCCCCGGCGGCTCCGTCCGCGATGATGAAGTGATTACCGCCTGTAACGAGCTTGGTGTGGCGATGGTATTTACGGGTGTGCGGCACTTTAGGCATTAAGTCTTTTTCAACTCTCCTCGATCTTATTATGATGTTGATCCTGAAGCAACCTGTAATACGAAAGTGGGTTTCGTAGCTTATCTTACCTGCTCTGGCAGGGGTTGATTCCTTCGGAAATCAACTGGATTTGGTATAACAGGTTCGTGAGCGGATGTTACAAGTATCGTCTGAGACAAGAAAACAATAAGACTATAGTGTTTTCAACTAGGTAGACCAGTGTCGTACAATGACTATTGAGTAATTGATGCACTTACCGTTTAGCAACTTACGACAACCCTGTTTACGACAACCCTGTGGTTGTAGCTTGTGAGCGTAGCCAAGCCACACTCAGCAGACACCCTACAGCACAAACAAGCAAGACTGCAGGTACAGCTTGAACCGACGTGCGCCCAACCAATACGCCCATAAGCCAAACAACCACCATGCCTCCAACCGTTGCTGACACCATGACGGTGGCCATCATGGCGGGGGCACGCTCTGGAAAATACTGCCGCACCCACAAAAGCCCTGTGGGAAAAACTGGCCCGCCGCCTAAGCCCACCAGCGCATACCCTGCAGGTGCAAATGGCGTGTAAAAACAAATAAGCACGCCAAGCACCGCCATATTGGTCGCTATCAATAGCAACTGAGCTGGTCCCCAGCGTTGACTCACCCGCGCGCCCAAAAGCCGCCCCACAGTGAGGCTTGCCCAGTAAATGGAGGTTAACGAAGCAGCCTGCTCTGCCCCAACCCTAGGTGTTAGATGAACGCTCATCCAACTGCCTACACCAGCCTCAATGCCCACATAGCCAAAGTACAAACTGATAAACCCCAACATGGTGAGGAGGACGCCCGTGGGTGCAGTCCCTGTTTGGCTAGGCATCACTCTAGGTACAGGGCTTGTATCTAGCCATATAAAGCCTCCCCAAAAGAGCATCACAATAACGGCAACAAGTCCGTAAGGCACGCTGAGGCCGCGTTCAAAAAAAGCTGACACGATAAGCGGCCCGGCAATCGCCCCCACACCATAAGCAGCATGAATAATATTGAGGGGTGCGGCCCGGCTAAAGGTATGGGTAAACACCACGTTAATAGTGATGTCTAGCACGCCGCCGCCCCAGCCAGACATAATCACGGCAGCAAAGAGCCAGCCGTAGGGAACGGTGAGGGTAATGCCCCATGCACCCAGCGCCCACAAACTGCAGCCTAATAAGATAAACACCTTGTAACCGAGGCGGGGTAAAAGTGCGCCACTTAAGATCAGGGCAATAACAACACCCAAGCCGTTCATACTAAGTAGGAGCCCAAAAGATGCTTCGCTGATGGCATAGCGGTCTGCAAACAAGGCAAACGCTGGCCCAAACAGCGAACGGTAAATACCTAGGGTCACAAAACTAACAAACCCCAAGACAAAAATGCCCCGTTTGGTTGTTACAGGCATATCAGGCAGCTCATGTGGCATGTTGGAAACTCACGGCAAATTTAGGGCAAATTGATTGCTGTGATGTGAGTTTGATACACATGTTAGCTTCTTGCAGACAGCCCCTCTGCACCATGCACCCCTGCACCATGCCCCACCATAATCTATGCACCATGGTGGGCTGTTGGCTGCAGAGCAGCTTGTTCAACTGCAAGCGGGTCACCCTCAGCAGGTAAGGTTGCCATCATGTGATGGGTTTTATACCGAAACCGCGTGACCAGTAACATGCTAGCGAGAACCAACCCTACCACCAACCCCAGCCACAACCCTACGCCACCAAAATTGAGTACAAAGGTGAGCAACAC
>JBCCOX010000541.1:0-3902 GCA_039025155.1 Deinococcota bacterium
CGCCGCTACGCCCACTATACCGAGCGCCCTTCGAGCCAATACGAGTATCTTATCTATGCACATGCCCTGTTGTGGACAGCGCGCTATAAAGACGCACTTACTTTTGCAGAGGCCAACGCAGAAGCCGCCAAGACACACGAACACCTTGGCTACTACGTGGGTATAAGTGTGGTTGTTATTTGTGCTGAGGCCAACCTTGGCCGCAGCGAACACGCACAAGAGCTGCTCCAGCAGGTGCTTGAAGTTGCCCAACCAGAAGCTTTTGTGATGCAGTTTTTACACGGCGGCACGGTACTTAGAGACCTTTTGCAACACCTAGAGCTAAGCTCGAGCCAGCTTATCAGCTACCGGACAACATTACTTGCTGCGTTTGACGAACATTTGGCACGTCATGCGGCTAGTGTAACTACGTCTAAAATTAATACATCACAAGCTGAACAGGCTAGTTTGATAGGGAACGTTGAGGCGTCGGCATCATCTCAAACAGCAGCGCCGCTCGAGCCCCTCAGCGCCCGTGAACAAACCGTCTTACGCCTTTTGCTAGCAGGCATGTCCAACAAACAGATTGCCAAAGAGCTTGGGGTCAGCGTGAACACCGTCAAAACCCATGCCCGCAACGTCTACAGCAAGTTTGGGGTTCATGGCCGTATGGAACTTGTGCAGCGGCTTAAGCACCTCTCGTAGGTTTACCAGCCTGCTAGACGAAAAGCACTATCAAAATTGTAGGACGTGTCGTCACAGAAGCACATAAGTGCAAAAATCTTGAAAGTGCCAAGTTTGTATGGAGGCGTTGAGAAACTCATCAATACCTGAGAAGCTGTTTGCACATCTATGGGGAGATTCATCAATGCTATCTCTGACGCATATAACCTGTATCAAGTAGCCTGTATCAGCGCCATCAACATCAAGCTCACCAACTGACATCTGAGGTTACCAGTGGCAGCCTCAACCAGTATGGATAACGTGTCCGGGTCATTCTTCAGGAAATTAACCTATATGGTTCCGAGCATCAGCGAGATAACCCTCTGCATAGGAAAAGATACGGGTGAAGATAGGAACAACATAAACGCGCCAGAGGTGGTGTAGTGCTTCGTCGGAATCCTTATGAGATAGCTTGACGCAAGATGAAACACCATAAAACATGATGAAACACAAACCCACGAGGGCGTAGCTTATCCAGAGTAGGATGAAAGCTGTGACTGCTGCTGCACCTTTGTTAGTAACTAAATTTCACCAACCTCAGCCTCGAGCCGTGCAGGTTGTGCGTGAGCACCTCAATATGCGCCTTGCTAGCCACATGGACCTTGCAAGCGCGGTCAGTTTAGTGGTTGCACCGGCTGGCTTTGGCAAAACCTCACTCGTAAGTAACTTTCTGGCTACAAGTAACTTGGCCCACGCTTGGCTGTCGCTAGATAACAACGACAACGACCCACTGCGATTTTGGCGCTACTTGCTAGCATCCATAAGTAGACTTGTTCCAGACGCGGCGCAGAGTGCCCAAGGCCTCCTCCAAATGCCGCAGATGCCTGACCTAGAGCTTTTGGTCACCCTGCTTATTAACGACTTAAGTGACCAAACTGAGCCCTTAGTCATTGTGCTGGATGACTATCATGTCATCCACGATAACGCCATTCACGCGAGCATCAGCTTTTTGATTGAGAACTTGCCTGCCTGTGGCCGCCTTGTCATGATGAGCCGCAGCAGGCCGCCGTTACCCCTAGCCCGCCTGCGCGCAACGGGGCAACTTTTAGCGTTCCAGCAAGACGATTTGCGCTTTAGTTACAGTGAAGCCAGCCGTTTTTTGCAGGATGTCATGCAGCTTAAGCTCGAGCCAACTGCCATCGAACAGCTCGAGCACGACACTGAAGGTTGGGTGGCAGGGTTACAGATGGCAGCACTGGCTTTACAAGGTAAGTTCCAGCAAGGCAAGTCTCAACACGGCATATCTCAACACGGCATATCTCAACACGGCATATCTCAACTGGGCAAATCTCAGCCTGATCCGAGGCTTGCAGGCGCGCGTGCAGGCACAGATTACATGTTGGACTATCTAGTAGAAGAAGTCCTAGAGCAGCAACGCCCGGAGGTACAAAGCTTTTTACTCGAGACCTCGGTGTTACAACAGTTCTCAGCGGAGCTTTGTGATCAGTTGCTGGGCCGCACCGACAGCCGGGCCATGCTCGAGCACAGCGAACGCTATAACCTGTTCATTGTTCCGCTTGACGACAAACGCAACTTCTACCGCTATCATCACTTGTTTGCAGAGCTTTTACAGCAGCAGCTCGAGCGCCGCAGTCCGGGCACAGCCATCCGCTTACAAGCTGCTGCTGGCGACGCTTACCTGGCTAAGGGTGAGGTTGAAACTGCCTTTGGGTATTATCTCCAAGCTGGCTTGGTAACGCAGGCTGCTACCGTTTTGACCAACTACGCTGAAGAAGCGCTCAGCTATGGCAACGTGACCAGCCTCGTCCGAAATATTGCCAAGTTGCCGCGCGAGTTGCTTGAACAGCAGCCACGTTTACTGCTCGCCCAAGCTTGGCAGCACTTGTTACAAGCTGAAGTGATGCTCATCCCGGCAGTTGTTTCCCGCGCGCGTAAGGCACTTGAACAAGCTCAGTTAGACCCACAAGAACAGCGCAAACTTGAAGGGGAAATACTGGCCCTGAGCGTGTTTGCAGTGCGCCAACCCAGCGCGCATAGCAAGCAGAAGATGATTGATGATGCTAAGCAAGCACTCAGCCAGCTCGAGCTGGATTCGTTTGTTTATGTAACCTTGCAGATGCTCTTAGCAGGCGTCCATTTTTCTTTGGGTGACTGGCATCAAGCACTAGATATTTACCAGCAAGCTGCCAGCAACGCCCGCCAAAATGGCAGTGTTTTTGGTGAGGTCGCCGCTGAAAGTGTCCGCAGTGACGTGGCCCGTTTAGTTGGCCGTCTGCACGATGCCCACCAGTCGTTACTGGATTTGCTATCACGCTTAAGCCCACAAGAACAGCACTGTCCTTATGTGGGGTTGTTGTATGTCCGCCTCGCCCAAATTGAGCGCGAGTGGGGCAACTTAAGGCAAGCTTCCCACTACGCTCACACAGGCTTTGATCTTGCCAAACGTGTTGGCGATGCCTCGAGTATGTTGGACGCACAGTTGACCTTGTGCTTCATTGACCTTGACCAAGCTGAGGCAGAAAGCGCGCAAAGCCGCCTCGCCAACTTACGCCAAGACCCACTAGTGGTGGCTAGCCGCGACACAAGCTTGAATGAACGCCTTGTTGCAACTGAGGTATGGTTGTCCCAGCAAGCCGCACCTGCTTGGCTGAAGTTACATGAAGCGCGCTATCAACAAAAGCCCTCGAGCAAGCTCGACTACCTTATTTTTGCCTACGCGCTACTTTGGGCTGGGCGCTACCAAGACGCGGCACTGTTTGCCCAAAAAAATACCGACTATGCTTGGCAGCGGGGTCACCTAAGCCGCTATGTTGCCCTTGGGGTGGTGGCCGTTTGTGCTTATGCCCAACTAGGTGACGGCAGCCGGGCTAGTAAACTTTTACAAACCCTGCTCGAGGTTGCTTGTCCAGAAGGCTTTATTATGAGCTTTGTGCATGCTGGTGTACCTTTACAGCGCGTGCTAGAGTAGCTCGAGCTAACTGACCCCAAGTTGCAAAGTTACCGGGCACAACTCTTAGATGCCTTGCAGAAACATGTTGGCGATGCCTCTGTGCAGCTACCTAGCGGCTTGCTCGAGCCCTTGAGCGAGCGCGAAGAAACCGTCTTGCGCTGTTTGTTGGCTGGGCTTTCCAACAAGCGCATTGCCCAAGAGTTAAACGTGAGTGTCAATACTATCAAAACCCATACACGCAACATTTACGGCAAATTTGGCGTCCACGGGCGCATGGAGTTAATGGCAC
>JBCCOX010000542.1:0-3899 GCA_039025155.1 Deinococcota bacterium
CGCGACCTGCGTGACAAGGTTGTCATCTTAGGCAAAGGTGCGCACCACAACGCAGACCGCAAACGGGTGACAGCCTTTGATATTACCGCAGATTTACACGATTCTCTGGCGCGTTTTGGCATCGATCATATCGACCTCTACATCCTCCACCGAGACGACCCCAGCGTACCTGTGGGCCCCATTATTGATGTCCTCAACGAACACCAACGCGCAGGAAAAATAAGTACATTTGGTGCGTCTAACTGGACCCACACGCGCATTGCAGAGGCTAATAGCTACGCTGAGCAGGCAGGGTTAAGCCCCTTTCAAGTCAGCAGTCCTAACTTTAGCCTTGCAGAACAAGTTCAAGAACCCTGGCCGGGTTGTGTGAGCATTAGCGGCACTAAAGGTGAGGCCGCTAGAAGCTGGTACGCCCAGCAGCAGATGCCGCTGTTTACGTGGTCGAGTTTGGCAGGCGGCTTTTTTTCGGGCCGCTTCCGCCGCGATAACCTTAACAGCTTTGAGAGTTATTTTGACACCTTATGTGTGAGTTCGTACTGCTACGAAGATAACTTTAAGCGCCTTGACCGCGCTGAATCACTGGCACAAGCCAAGGGTATTTCGCTGCCTCAGCTTGCACTTGCTTATGTGCTGAGTCAACCGCTTAATATTCATGCGCTGGTAGGGTGTAGTAACAAAGCAGAGTTTGCTGCCAATATGGACGCGAGTACGCTCGAGCTATCTGAAGCAGAACGGAAGTGGCTCGAGCTTAGCACCGATACGCCGCCCAACTGACCTAGATTTACATCATGGATTTACATCATGCAAGCTAACCTTACACCCATCCTCACACCCATCCTTACAACGCAGCGCCTTTTGCTCAGGCAAGTTAAGACAGGTGACAGCACGGCGTTCTTAAACATTTTTGCTGACAAAGATGTGATGCACTACGGCGATGGCATTAAAGACTTAGCTTGGGTAGAAGACTGGATTCAATACATGCAGCAGCATTACCATCAGTTTGGGTACGGCAAGTGGGCGGTTATTCAGCAAGGTGATGCTGCTTTGCTTGGATATTGTGGATTGGAATACGCTAGTGACGTTTGTGGACAGCCTGAAGTGGCACTTGGTTACAGGCTGGCAAGGGCTTACTGGGGGCAAGGCTACGCATCCGAAGCAGTCACAGCAACGCTTAACTATGGGTTTAACGTGCTTGGTTTGCAGCGCATTGTGGCAACTATTGACCCCGGTAACGTTGCCTCAGTGCGGGTGGCGCAAAAAGCGGGCATGGTGTATGAGCAGGATGTAATGTATGAAGGTTATACGCACCCTGACCATGTGTATGTGCTCGAGACCCTGACATGAGACCTTGCCTCGAGACCCTAGTAACTGACTGGAAACCATCAAACAATATCAATTGATGGAAGCTACTATGCTGTGGATAATATTTATTTCCCAGACCTATTTTTCAAACGACAGCTGTCTCAGACGAGAGCGCAAATCCCTTATTAAACTGCTCTTGCAAAAACACGAACACACTAAGCGGCGGCAAAATTGTAACGATGACGCCTGCATCACATAACTCTAATTCACACAAAAACACGCCAGTTGCAGACGCTAGAAAGAGCATAATCACAGCTCAGTAGGTGTTTGACTAACCAAAGCCAAACTGGCCCGGCCCGAGCAAGGCTTGCCGAGAATTACTAAACCACTGCCAAAAGACTACCAGTGACTTTGGCGGTTGCTGTGAGATAAGGTCAAACAGCGGCACAATGAGCACTTTGGTTGGGAGCATCAAAATAAACAAGGTAAACAAAATATACACAGTGCGCCCCGGTAACTTTAAAGAAAATGTTAACGTGGTGTCACATGACATAGCAAGCTGTGCTACACTTTGCAAGGCTATTAAGCTTGGGTTAGTACATTATCTTAAAATTAAGCCATTACTGAAATGAGTTATTGCTGAACAAAAATTTAGGTTGTGATCAAACTACTTGCCAGCAGGGCTAGGGTCATCACCAATGTGTCAAGTGGGGTAACACTTAAAGATACCTAGTAGTTAGGCGGCATGAGTCCCTAAAAAACTCAGTACCTAGCAAACTCAGTACCTAGCAAACTCAGTACTCAAAAGACCTAGCACTTAAAAGACCTAGCACTTATAAAGACCTAACACCCAAAGCCTAACCCTAAATGAGGTTTACGTCGTGTCAATTTTTGGCTCCCTAGATGAGTTATCTTTCCCAGATGTTGTCAGTATGCTCGAGCGCCGTGCAGGTCGCTTGAGGGTCTGGGACTTACCCAACGGCAAACACTACGATTTTCATCTCAACAAAGGCGTGCTGCAAGCTTTTCAAGTTGACGGTGCATGGCTAGAAGATATTTTTGACCTGCGTGAAGAAGTGGTCTATGTGATGCAAGCAACCGTAGGCACGTTTGAATTTGAACGCTGCAGCCCAGATGCGCTAGCGACAGGAATTAACAAACCCATGCAGCAGCTTTTGCTCAGTGCATCTAGTGGTGTTGATGAAATTGAGCGTTACCGCAGCCACTTTGCAGATACTAGAACGCGCTTTCGTACTATGAAAACCTTAGACACCTGGACAGATTACGACTTGCAGCAGTTCTGGGAGCAAGCGCAGCAAGCGTTTAGGCGTGGTGCAAGTGCTGAAGAACTTGCGCCGGCACTAGGGCTAAGCTTTGAAGAAGCCCAGCTCCGCTTGTACAAATTACGAACGCTTGGCGCAATTGCCCCGGTGCAAGAATTTCGGCAGCGTGCTGAGCAGCAACGGGCACGGCAGGCATCTAGGCAACAAGTATCTGGGCAGCAAGTATCTGGGCAGCAAGTATCTGGGCAGCAGGCACCTGGGCGACAGGGGAGGCAGCTCGAGCCAGCCACACCACAGGCCTCAGCGCAACCCCAGCCCACACGCCAACCCCAGCCCACACCACAACATGCTGCACCACCTGTGACGGCATTGACCGAAGAATTTGCAGATTTAGTTGCTTGGGCCGATGAGCTAGATCAAAAGTCAAGCCGCTTAGCGCAGCAACTTGAACGCGCAGATGCTGTTGCCAGTAGCACGCCTGCAAAATCTGCGACACCTCAAGGAACTGCTGTATCAACACCAACGGCATCAACAGCACCAGCACCACCAGCACCAACACCAACACCGAAAACGCCAGAAACTCAACCAGCAGCAAGCTCCCAACATTCTGATAGGCAGGAAACGATGATACAACGCATGATTCGAGCTTTATCTTTTGGAAAGCGCTCATGAGCGACATGAACAACGACATCAACAAAGCTGACCCAAGTGTGACAGATACTGTTTGGTCAGACAGTGCCCCCCTGTCCAGCGAAGCAGAAGACACAAACTTGATTCAACCCTTAAAATTGGTTGTCTCTGGACCTGTAGGCGCAGGTAAAACATCGTTTGTACAAAGCCTGTCTGAAACCGAGGTTGTCGAAACAGACGAAGTTGCCACCGAAGACATTGGCAAAGACCGCACAACTGTCGCTTTAGATTTTGGCACGTTGACCCTAGACGGCATCCCGTTATATTTATTTGGCACGCCGGGTCAAGATCGCTTTGATTTTATGTGGGAAATCCTCTGTGAAGGCGCGCTCGGCATGATTTTGTTGGTCGCTGGGGACAGACCTAAAGATTTACCGAACGCACGCAATATTTTGGAGTTTGTAACCAGCCGTGTGCCTGTACCGTTTATTGTAGGTGTAACCCGCCAAGATTTACCTAAAGTTTGGGAACCCGAAGACATTGCTGATTACTTTGGCTTAGAGCCTCAGCAAGTTGTCGGCTTAAACGCCACCAGCCCAACGGGCGCAGTCTTGGCACTCATTGCCCTACTACGGTTAATTCATCAGTATGATTACGAGCCGCGTTTATGACGTGTTCAAATAA
>JBCCOX010000543.1:0-3897 GCA_039025155.1 Deinococcota bacterium
AAGCGCTAAGGGGTTGCTCTACACCTTCATTTGATAATACCTAATTAGGTGCATAAGCTGCATGGGTACGTTATGACGTTGCTGTAAATAGCTTGATGTAATCGTTCAACACAGTGATTTTAGACAAGTCAATATTATCTCATCAAAATTTTCCGTAGACAAAACCTCAACCATAATGTTGTGATTGGTTTAGCTACCTCGGTAGGTGCTATAGGCCCAAGGTGACACAAGTAGCGGAACATGATATTTAGCGCGCATGTCTGCAATGGCAAAGCGTATCGGCACGGTGTCTAAAAACATCGGCTCAGGTAACGCCACGCCTTTGCTGACAAAATAATCCCCCACATGAAAAACAAGTTCAAACTTGCCAGTCGTAAATTCGGCTTCAGAAAGCATCGGCGTGTCCGTGCGACCATCACTGTTGGTAACGGCTGTTTTAAGCTGTTTGGCTGCATCCTCTACTAGTTGAAACAGCACAATTTTGAGTCCAGCCGCAGGTGTGCCGTGCATGGTGTCTAGCACGTGAGTGGTGAGTTGCGCGGGCATCACTCGCCCTGCTGTATAGAATCTTGTGTCATGGTCAGCGTGATGTTGCCATATGGCGGGCGCGGGTCGCAGTAAGCTTTGACTTTGTCATCATCTTCAGATGTAAACGCGGTATCCCACAAGCGGTTTTGAGCATCAAAGGAAACGGCAGCGAGTTGTGGAAAACGCTTGAGTATGCGGTTACCCATTTCATATACAAGATGCTGAATTGAACGGCTGTTAAATTCGTGAAAGACCACCCCAGCAAGGTCACGAATTTGCTCGCTAGCAATGTAACTGCTGAGGTCGTCACTGCTGATGCTAGTTGCATCGGCATATTGCCACATCATATCCAAATAAATAAATAGCGGTCGGTCAGTGTATTCGGGCAAGGTTGTGTAATCGTCGCGGACGAAGCTGGCAAAGGAACTGCCTGTAACTTTAATGAGCTGGAGTTCCAAGCGTCCGCAGGTGTGGTCGGTTACCTGGATGCTGTCACCCTCTTTACGCAGTTCAAGTTCGGCGTAGCCAAAGTCGTTATGTGAGCGCGAAAACAGCACGTTACTATTTGCAAACCCGTCACCTGTAGGTATGGGCATGGCATCAAAAGGTTGCTGGCTACCTGCTAGCACCAAGTGGTCAATATCGTCATAGGTGGTCATAAACTCGCTACCTAGAAAATACAAGAAGCCCTCGAGCGTTGCCCCTTTGTAGGTAAGCCCCTTGTTCAAAATAAAGTTTTTCATGCTGTCAGTGGCAATCACCTGACGGTTATCGCCCTCGGTGTAGGCAGGAATAAAGTGGTCGCCAAGCACCATCAGGTCAACATCAACTGCAAAAAGCACGTTGCTACTGCCTGTAAACGGCGATTCAGGGATGGTTTGAACTTTAAGCGGTGTGGCGTAACTGCGGTAGAGGGTGACGTTGCGTTTACCGTAGCTGATGGACTGAATCATGTAAGGTACTCCTTTGGCTTAAAAGCTGGGTTGATGGGACAAAAAGTTTAGATGATGATTGTTTGAAGGTGTAGATAGTCTCAGCACTCACCTTCATCACTCAAACGATGATAGAAAAGTTTAACTTGAAATAGTGAGGAGGGCCTCGAGCCTAAACCTCGCAATTTTGGCAATTTCGGCGAGGGCAGTTTTGTGTTCATCTGCTTGACTATTGTTTAAGCGCGTTTCAAATGCAGCCAGAATGCTCGTTTTAGTGTGACCTTTAACCGCCAAAATAAACGGAAACCCAAACTGTGACTGGTAGCGCGTGTTGAGGTCGTGAAAGCGGGCAAACTCATCTTCGGTAAGTTGGTCGAGACCAGCACCAGCTTGTTCTTGTTTGGATGAATCTGTGACGTTTCCTGCCCTGGCCGCTTTGCCAGCAAGGTCAGGGTGCGCACAAATTAAGTCAAGTTGTTGCTGCTCACTAGCGTTATACATCGCTCGAGTCATTGCATGATGAAGCGCGTCAACACTGCTGAATGGGCGTGCGGGGCAAGTATTTTCTGCCACCCAAGGTGAGTGTTCAAAAATATCTGCGAGGGTACTAGTAAATGCCTGCTGGTCTAAGGTGTTGAGGTCGTCTAGGGTCATCTTAAAATTTGAAGTACAATTCCTTCCAGTTTCTAATGTATGCGTGAATAGAACAGATTTGACCCGCCATTTTATCGTATCTGTGAAGGTATAGCTCGAGGTGGCATTAAAATGAACTCGCAGACTTGTCCACTGGCTCGGCAGTGTTTTCACAAAAGCAGTGTTTTCACAAAAAAGGCGACACCGTAAAGGTATCGCCTAAAAATTAGCATTGAGTAATTGTTAGTTAGACACTGGCAGAAGGTGCATCACCTTGCGGCGGGTCTTGTGCGGGCACGTAAGAAACGGTATCTGCATCGTCACCTTCAACCAGCATCATCGACAGGACTTCTTCAAAGTCTTTAACTGGGGTTACGCTCAATTCCGCCAAGATGGCTTCAGGGACGTCCTCGAGGTTAGCTTCATTATCATCTGGAATAATCACTTGTTTAATGCCTGCTTGATGTGCCGCAAGCAGTTTTTCTTTCACGCCGCCAATCGGTAGAACTTTGCCGCGCAGGGTAATTTCACCCGTTAGTGCAACATCACCGCGCACGGGGCGTCCAGTCAGGGCACTCACAACAGCCGTGGCCATAGCAATGCCAGCGCTGGGGCCATCTTTAGGTGTTGCACCTTCGAGCACGTGCAAGTGCAAATCGCGTTTTTCGTGAAAATCTTCGGGGATGCCGTAGCGGTGGGTGTTTTTACGCAAGTAAGCAATACCAGCTTGGGCGGACTCTTTCATAACATCACCCAGTTGCCCGGTGAGTGACACATTGCCTTTACCTTCCATGCTGATGGCCTCAATGTCCAGCGTGACGCCGCCCACAGGTGTGTAAGCGAGACCGTGGGTGAGCCCAACTTGGGGCACGTTGTCCGCGCGGTTGTCGCGGAAAGGCGGCACACCTAGCAAGTCGCGAACAGCGCTATCATCCAGCGTTCGTTCGCCCTCCCAAGCCTTGTCCAAGTACTCTTTGGCAGATTTGCGGGCAACTTTAGCAATGGTTCTGTCCATGTTGCGCACGCCAGCTTCGCGGGTGTACTGGGTGATGAGTTTGCGCAGTGCAGCTTCGCCGATAGCTAGTTTTTCCTCGAGCCCATGACTTTTAAGTTGGTTGGGAATGCGGTAGCGCTTGGCAATCTCAATTTTTTCGTCCAGCGTGTAGCCGGGAATCTGAATGACTTCCATGCGGTCAAGCAGCGGGCGCGGGATGGTTGACAAGCTGTTTGCTGTGGTAATGAACATGACCTTGGATAGGTCGTAGTCAATCTCTAGGTAGTGATCGGCAAAGGTGTTGTTTTGCTCTGGATCGAGCACTTCCAACAGCGCTGACGAAGGATCACCGCGAAAGTCAGATGTCATCTTGTCAATTTCATCCAGCAAAAAGACCGGATTAACTGTACCCGCCGTTTTCATACCTTGAATAATGCGCCCGGGTAGTGAGCCAATGTAGGTGCGGCGATGCCCGCGAATCTCAGCTTCGTCGCGCACGCCGCCCAAGCTCATGCGCACAAACTGACGGTTGAGGCTTCTGGCGATGGATTTGCCCAACGAGGTTTTACCGACACCGGGCGGGCCCACAAAACAGAGGATAGGCGCTTTGTAGGTGGCATCTTCCATGTCTTTGGTGAGTTGGCGCACGGCTAAAAATTCTAAGATGCGGTCTTTGGGTTCTTCTAATGCGTAATGGTCTTCGTCCAGTACGGTTTCGGTGTGTTTAATGTCGAGGTGTTCTTCGTCCATCTCGGACCACGGTAGGTCGAGCAGGGTGTCTAAGTAGGTGCGCACGACGGTTGCTTCAGG
>JBCCOX010000544.1:0-3896 GCA_039025155.1 Deinococcota bacterium
CCAAAGAGCATGCGCTCAGGGCCGAAGGTTTCGTAGGCTTTGGCAAAGAGGTGCTCGAGCGTAAGTTCGTACGGCATCCAGCGTACCCACTGGTTAGAGCCGGACGAATCTACATAGATATTCGGCAGACTCCAACATAACGCCAGCAAATCCTGCCAATAGCCTGCTCCAAAATGCGGAATGATAAACGGGATTTCTGGGAAGTCTTTGGCAACCTCAAACAGCGATAAGGGGCTCATACGCGGGTGACTTACTAGCCCACCACCACGTCCTAAATAGCCAAAGTGAATGAGCACAGGTAGCTCGCGCTCAGCGCAAAATTCCCAGACACCGCGTACTTCGGGGGTTTCAAAGGGAATTTCAGTGCGGGGACCAAAGAGCTTGTAGCCGCGCAAGCCAAGCTCATCAACAGCCTCTTTCAGCAGTACGTCAGCGCCAACTTGTAAGGGGTGATGGGCAAAACCCGTAAATTGATCAGGATACTTTGCCACAATTTTAGCAAGCTGGGTGTTTGTGTTTGCCGTTAAAAAATTGATGCGCTCAACGCCTTTGGCACGTAGTTCTTGCGACCAGCGCTCAGCATACGACCAGATGGTGTCGTCATCATCAGTTTTGGCAGGTGCTTCGTAAGGGGCGTTACCCCATTCTTTACGCATTCGCGCGCCCCGACTTGCACCATAGTCTTTCAGTTTAGGGTGGCGCTCCATAACGGGTAAGCCGGTGGTGTTCTCGATGGGAAAGTGGGCGTGAATGTCGATAATCTCAAATGGATAGGTGTCACGGTGCATACCCAAGCCTATCAGGTATTGGCTGAACTGACTTTCCCTGGAGACGTATCGTGCGGTAAACTGACTTTCCAATATCACAACTTACCTTGTGTCCAGCGGAGTTTACGCGGCGCATCAAGTCTATTTACAGATACGAGCTGAGGCTGTCAACTCACAAGACCGGGCTAATTTGATTAACACATTCAACTAACTTCAGACTGAGGAGATGAACCTGTGGCAGCGTATTTTATTGGGGTTGATGGCGGTACAGAAAGTTTACGTGCAGGCATTTTTGATGATCGCGGCCAGCCGCAGGTATATGCCTCGAGCAGTTACCCCACCACCTTTCCTGAACCCAGTTGGGCAGAACAAACGCCTGATGGCTGGTGGAACGCGCTCGTTGACAGCATCCACAATGTGCTAGCTGAGGGGCGCAAACAAGGCATCACCCCAGCAGATATTAAGGGCATGGCGCTCGACACAACCTGCTGCAGCGTGGTGATGTTAGATGAACACGGCGACGCCCTGCGTCCAGCGCTTATCTGGATGGACGTGCGTGCCAGTGAGGAAGCTGCTGAACTGGCTGCAACTGGCGACCCAGCGCTTGCGGTGAACAGTGATGGCGCTGGGCCCGTCTCGGCTGAGTGGCTTATCCCCAAAGCCATGTGGCTCAAACGGCACGACAGGGCGCATTATGACCGTGCAGCGTGGGTTTGCGAGTATCAAGACTACCTCAACTTTAAGTTAACCGGGCGCATGACGGCTAGCCTCAACAATGCGTCAATCCGTTGGCATTACAACAGCCAGCGCAATAGTGGTCAGGGCGGCTATGCCTCGAGCCTGCTTGCTGCTGTGGACATGGCCGACCTAGACTCCAAACTCCCAAGTGATGTTGTGCCGATGGGTGATGTTCTCGGCTCGCTCACCCAAACCGCTGCTGACGCGCTAGGTTTACCTGCTGGTTTGCCCATCGTCCAAGGTGGTGCTGATGCCTTTGTCGCTATGATTGGCTTAGGCGTGGTGCGTCCGGGCGCGCTAGCACTCATTACTGGGTCATCTCATTTACACTTGGGCTTGAGTCCGGTGGCGTTTCATGGAACAGGCATCTGGGGAACCTATCCGGATGCCGTAGTGAAAGGTCTGCATGCGATTGAAGGCGGGCAAACGTCTACTGGGTCTGTCATCAACTGGTTTCGTAATCTGCTAGGGTTGGATAAAGATGCCTATGCTGAGTTAAACGACCAAGCTGCCAAGCTACCGCCGGGTACAGAGGGCTTGGTGGTGCTCGAGCACTTTCAAGGTAACCGCACACCCTACACTGATCCATTATCTCGAGGGGTACTTTCCGGACTCACGCTTAAACACGGGCGCGAGCACATCTTTCGCGCCGTTATCGAAGGCGTTGCTTACGGCACCGAGCTCATCTTTCAAACCATGCGAAGCGCAGGTTACACTCCAGACCAGATTGTGGTCTGCGGCGGTGCCACCAACTCGCCGCTGTGGTTGCAAATTCATGCAGATGTTTCCGGTTTGCCGCTCACACTTACCCAAGTAGCAGACGCGCCTGCGCTCGGCAGTGCTATTTTGGCGGCGGTTGGCTCAGGATATTTTGAAGATATTCTTAGCGCTTGCAACGCGATGGTTCACACAGAACGCACTATGACGCCCAATATGGATAATCACGCGGCGTACCAAGAACTGATGACGCTTTACGAAGCCACCTATCCGGCAATGAAAGATTTACTCCACCAACAGGCCACCCTTTAATTTGGCTACGTTGATGTTGTACTCGAGGTTTTTTGAGGTTGTCATCGTGATGCAGATGAGGCAACTAAAGAACTCAAGCTAGACGTTGCTAACCTCACCAGCGGGCTTAGATAATTCTATCCGATCTTATGACGCTTGTTTATCACGTAGGTTGATGGAGAATGTGATTATTCTAAAAATACTTGATGGACATCATTAATGCTTGCCCTCGAGCAGGCAATGTGATGCCCTCTGCGCTCATGATTAGGTATCAAAAAGCGAACTCACCGAACCATTGTCATGTACGTTGCGAATGGCTTCAGCTAGTAGGCTCGCTACTGACAACACCCGCACGCGATCGTGTTCACCGTGAAACGGAACTGTGTCGGTGACGTAAATAGCTTTGATGGCTTCGTGGGAAAGGCGCTCCAAGGCGGGTGGGGTAAACACCGGGTGGGTTGCGGCAATAGTGACCTCTGGTAGCGCGCCAAGCTCGAGCAGCGCGTCAATACCCCGGCTCATGGTTCCTGCCGTGGAGATCATGTCATCCATCAAAATAGGGCGCATGCCTTCAACCTCACCAATCACGTGAGTGACGCTGGTATCGGTTGGGCTATGGCGGCGTTTGTATAGCATGGCTAGCGGCAAGCTGAGGTGGTTGGCTAGGCGGCGCGCTTCGGTGGCCCGGCCCACATCTGGCGAGACAACCACGCTGTTACTTAAATCTGTCTTTTGTAGGTGTTTACCTAAAATCCCGAGTGCGGTGAGGTGATCTACGGGAACATCAAAAAAACCCTGAATTTGCCCTACGTGCAAGTCAATCGCAATAACCCTGTCCACCCCGGCTGTCTCCATGAGGTTAGAGACTAGCTTGGCAGTAATCGGCTCACGCGCTTGCACTTTTTTGTCTTGGCGGGCGTAGCCAAAATAAGGAACTACCGCGTTAATACGCCACGCAGAAGCGCGCCGCAGCGCGTCCACAAACACCAAAATCTCCATGAGGTTGTGGTTGACCGGACTACAGGTGGGATTGATAACGTAACAATCTGCGCCACGAACGGATTCTTCAATAATCACCCGCGACTCGCCGTCGGGAAATTGTGACACTTGCCCTGCGGCTAATGCTGTGCCGAGGTGCTCAGCAACAGAGCTTGCGAGCGCCGGGTTTGCTGAACCAGAAAAAATCTTGAGTTCATCACCAATGTTCATGACAGTCACCTGCTTATGACAGATTGCGCGGGTTGAGTTTCAGATAGACATATTGACCATTTGAATGTTGTAGACCCCTAATGTTGCAAACCCCGCGTCTTGCGGTGAGTATACCAAGAAGAATGTTGCCACACGCAACGTAGTCGTGTGCTGTAGGTAGCTTATTTTTTGTAG
>JBCCOX010000545.1:0-3892 GCA_039025155.1 Deinococcota bacterium
CGTTATCAACACTTCTGCTGAGGCTATCAACGCAAACGCCCAATTAGCACCTTTGATGCAAGTTGATGCTGCCAACATCATCGTCGAAACCATCAAACAAGCAGAAGATGGTCACGGCATCATTGTGAGGTTGTATGACGGGCACGGTATCACCAGCAAGGTGACATTGATGGCAGCATTTGAGATTGTAAAGGTGAGCCGCTGCGACATGCTCGAGAACGCTCAGGCAACATTAGTCCACGACGCGCGTAGCATCACGCTGGATGTTAATCCTTATGAGATTGTGACCTTGCGGCTCGAGTATCCCTAAGTAAACGTCTCAAGTTGTCATTTAAACGCCATACATCAAAATAACTGTGCTCTATACTCGCAAAGTTGCCCGTTTGGCCTGAACTTACGGCAGCTTTGGAGGCTCCAAATGTAGCACGCTCCCCGTGTGAGGTTGTTGATTGAAGATGACTCACATGATCAACAATCTGTACGTAACTATGAGTGATGATATAAACGCTGATGGTTGCATCTTAAAAGGTATCGCAACCTTATGACGTTGTGATGTGCCATGTTTTGTTGTTTTTATGGGAGCTTAAAGATGTTAGAAAAACCCGTTATGCACGCAGATACCATCACCTTGCGGCCGCTTACTGGCGCAGATGCACCTGCTATGTTTGCAGCTTTTGGAGATGAAGAAGTTGACCGGCTTACCGGTACACAAGACACGTTTACGCTCGAGCAGGTGCAAGCTTATTACACCCGCATTGAAACTGCCGACGACCGCGCTGACTACGCGATTGTTTTAAAAGATGACCCCAGTAGGCTACTCGGCGAGGTTGTTTTGAATGACATTGACTGGGAGAATCAAGTCGCTAACTTTCGGATTGTTATTTTGAAGTCTGCCGATTTTGGTAAAGGCTACGGCAGTCAAGCTACCCGCCTTATGGTGCAATATGGCTTTGAGAAGCTTAAGTTACACAGGATTGAGCTCGAGGTCTATGACTTCAACCCGCGCGCCCAGCGTGTTTATGAAAAGTGTGGCTTTAAGCGTGAAGGCCTCCGCCGTGAGACACTCGTATGGGACGGTGAACGCCACGGTGCTATTGTCATGGGCATGACGCGCCCAGATTATGATGAGTTTGTAAACACCCAAGCTTAAGTCACTAAAAAATGAGTTTTAGCAAGGCGGAGGATGTCTCCGTCTTATTTTTTGGGTTGGATTTGCGAAATTATGTTGGTAACAGCATCCACAACAAGCTGAGGTTCATCTTCGTGAATGTAATGTTGGCTTTGGGTTGCAATGATGTGGGTTGTGGTGGTGGATAGCTCGAGCAACCTCGTCTGGTACTCACGCCAAGTCCGCTCGAGTTGTGCTTCAACCTCAGCAACCACGCCATCCGCACCTTGGTCACGGCAGTAACGCCGCTTCCCTGCTGACATAACCGTGATAGGCAAATCTCCTAAATTTGGTATAGCTCGCATTTGCGCGTAGCATTCCGCCAAACGGATACCTTCAGAATTTAAGATGTTGTCCGGATAGTTTGGGTCAAGCAGCTGCGCACGTTCGTGACGTGTCAAGGTGAGCCAATCAGGTTCGGTGATGTCTTGAGCAGGTAACTCACACGTTCTGTAAATATCTTGAAGTTCAGGAAAGACATTCTCATGAGGGCTGTCAAGCAGTACAAGGCCGCAGACTTTATCGGGAAACGTATGGCTAAACAACCTGCCAATAAAACCTCCAAACGAATGTCCCACAAAAATTATGGGCGTGTTGACATTAAGTGCTTGCAAGAGGGTTGCTAAGTCTTGCACACAATCTTGACAAGTTCGTCTGTCACCAGCAAACTGACTTTGCCCTAGCCCAGCGCGGTCATAGCTGATGGTTCGGGTTACGCTTGCAAGAGTAGGTTGAACGTGCTGCCAAATGTTGAACGAGTCACCCATACCAGCCTCGAGTACCACGGTAGGTTTACCCATGCCAGCCTCGAGTGCCGCTAATATGCGCCCATCAATATCAATTTTGTGGAATGTATGCATCATCTGGCGGCCTTCTTAAATTTTCCGTGGCACAGGCAAGTTCAACTTCAACGCTCGGCTGCTCACCCGCATCAGCAAACAACTTGTAATACCTGCAACCAAGGCAATTTGAGTATTGAGTCCATAAAGCAAAAACACAACAAGCGCGCCTAATGCCCCAGCGCTTGCGTAAAAATCACCTGCGCGGTAGAAGATACCCGGAATTTTACCTACCAGGACATCCCGCAAGACGCCGCCTCCCACGGCTGACACCGTGCCCGTAAAAATCACGCCCCACATCCCTAACCCTGCGCTTAAGCCGCTTTCTGCACCGAGTGCAGCAAACACCGCGAGTCCTAGAGTATCTAGCCCGTAAACGAGTAACTGCAACCGCCGCTGATGCCTAGCATGTCTCGCTTTGAGCTTGTGTGTGTTGGGGTTGGTGTCGTTACTTAGATAGGCGTCAAGGTAAAAAACAAGCAAACCCGTGAGCGCAACAACCCACAGCAAAGGTTCATTGCGAATCGCGGCAGTGGGCAAGCGCCCGACTACAATGTCACGAATGGAGCCGCCGCCCACTGCTGTGACAGATGCCAATACCAATACCCCTACGATGTCAAAGCGTTGCTGAATGCCTACCAGCGCACCTGTAGCCGCAAACGTGAGTGTTCCTAACCAGTTGAGAAGCTCGAGCATCGCCACCTCCTAAGTTACAAAATGATGTATTCACAGTGCTGCCAGGAACGTGTCGATGGTCGTGATAAAGCGCTGGTAGTCCGGTTTGTAGACTTCATGACCAGAATCTTCAAAGACAACAACGTCAACATCTGGCAAGGTTGCCATGTACTGGTCAGCTTCATCTGTTGTTAGCGATTTACTCTGACCACCACGAATAATCAGCACAGGACAGGTGATGGCGGGTAGAACGTCCCACAAAGATACATCTTCTGATTCTTCATAAGCGGTTGTTAAGTAGTGGCGGGGTAAGTCACCATGCTCGAGAGATTTTTTAAGCCAAGCTTGAGAGAATTTGGAATACTGCGCACGATAATCCAATAATATGAGCCCTTGCAGAGTATCAATGTGGTTGTAAGCATAGCTGATGGCAACTGGCACGCTCCTCGAAAATGCCATTAAACACAACGGTGTAGATAAGATGTGCTTGCTAATAGCATGATTGATAACACTCGTTAAGTCATTGACAATATCTGCAAAACCATAGCCAGTTTGAGGAACAGAACTTTGCCCTAAACCCCGTTTGCCAACGCTGATACAACGTCTGGGATAAAAATACGCCATTTCATCACGAAAACTGTCAGCATCACCCCCAAAGCCAGGTACATATACAAGCGGCGTGTGCGTATCGGACGTTCCTGAGCTGAGATAGTGAAGCTTGACACCATCTTGTAAGACAAAATTGTCGTGAATATCCGCAGTTGTCATGTGCGCAAGACCTAAATGACCTTCCGAGGTTTGGCCGTAGCCTCATCACCTGTGTTAGGTGTTCCAGAAGGCTCAATAATCATTACATGCGCTTCTTCCTTGGCGATGGGGCAGTGTTCAACGCCTTTAGGAACAACGAACAGCTCACCTTCTTCTAGCTCAATGTTGCGGTCGCGCAGTTGGATGGTGAGCGAGCCTTTGAGGATTAGGAAGAAGTCGTCGGTATCGTCGTGTTTGTGCCACACAAATTCATCTTTAACCTTGACCACCATCACATCGAGGTTGTTGAGTTGGGCAATGGTTCTGGGCGACCAGTAGTCTGTGAATTGCTCGAGCTTCTCGGCCAAATTAACTTTATCCTTCATAACCCACTTTAGCTTGAAATGCTGGTTGGCGTACTTGCAACAATCAAAGTCTTGTCAGCAAAGGTGTGATGGCAAGC
>JBCCOX010000546.1:0-3891 GCA_039025155.1 Deinococcota bacterium
AACTTGTACTTGAGACTACTCGAGCACACTCCTACCCATATACTCGTGCAACACTTCCGGCAACGCTACCGTCCCATCTTCCTGCTGGAAGTTTTCCAAAATGGCCGCATAAAGGCGCACCATGCCAAAGTGACTGCCGTTTAAGGTATGCACCAGCTCTGGTTTACCGCGCCCACCTGCACCCCCGGGTCGAAAGCGGGTTTGCAACCGCCGCGCTTGAAAGCTCTCAAAATTGCTGATGCTGCTGACCTCGAGCCAGCGTTCTTGTCCGGCACTCCACACTTCAATATCATACTTTTTAGCTTGGGCAAAACCCATGTCGCCCGTACACATCAGCAAACGTCGGTACGGTAGACCAAGTTTGTCTAGCGTGCTTTCTACCATGCTGGTCATGGTTTCGAGCACGTCATAGCTATCTTCTGGTTTCACAAACTGGACGATCTCCGCTTTGTCAAATTGGTGTACGCGGTTAATACCCCGCACGTCTTTGCCGTAGCTGCCCGCTTCGCGCCGGAAGCAGGGTGTATAAGCTGTGTAGCAAATCGGCAAACTAGCCTCATCTAAAATTTCACCCCGGTGCAAGTTGGTAATGGCTGTTTCTGAAGTCGGAATCAAATAAAAGCCGTCACTTACGGTGTACATCTGCCCTTCTTTGTCGGGTAAATTGGCCGTACCGATGGCGCTAGCTTCGTTGACCATGAGCGGCGGGGCAATTTCGGTGTAGCCAGCTTCACCAAGCGCGTCCAGTTGATAGTTACGTAACGCTCGCAAAAACCGCGCACCGACGCCCTTAAACACCGGAAAACCTGAACCTATGAGGGTGACACCTGCTTCTAAGTCAATCCACCCCCGTGCATTTGCCAGTTCCCAGTGGGGTTTTGCCTCAAAGTCAAAGCTGGGCTTGTCACCGCGTTCGTAGACGATGACATTGTCGTGCTCGGTTTCACCGTAGGGGACGCTCTCGTGGGGCGGGTTGGGAATTTCTAAGATCAATTGATCCATGCGCTCACCTAGGGTACGCGCGCGTTCCTCGAGCCGCTTGACCTCATCGCTAAGTTGCCCCATGCTGCGAATGAGCTCATCGGCATTTTCACCTTTGCGTTTTAACTCACCAATACGTTTGCTGCTCGCGTTGCGTTCAGCTTGCTTAGTTTCCAGATCACCACGTAAGAGGCGATTTTCTTCATCCAATAGCAAAAGCTCATCTAGCTTACTGGCAGCATCTCCAAGTTGTTTTTGACGGATGGCGCTACGCACGCGCTCGCGGTTGTCGCGAATTGTTTTAAGGTCCAACATAGCCTTTAGATTACCTGAAACAGGGCGGGGGTGAGGCTTTTGTTACTTACCTGAGTCGCTCAGCTCAACACTACACTTGAATCGTGTTCATCTTTTACTACCCGCGTCTAGGTGTCCTTAGAGGGGTTTTTGATGGTGAGCGTTTGTATCTGTTGGTTGTGTTGTAGGTCTTCGGTATAAAGCGTGCTGCAGCCTGCTTCCAGCGCCGCAGCGATGATGAGGCTGTCATAAAAACTATAGGTGTAACGCAGTTGTATATCTAACCCTCGTTTAATGAGAGTTTCACTAGGATTAACACACCACAAAGGTACAAGTGTTGTTGCTAAAAAGCTACTTACTTCTTGATGAGTCATCTTGAGCTTTTGCACTAAAACATTTACAACTTCTTGCACCACTTGATAACTTGTGCAAGCTGTGCCAGTTTCCAAACTTTGACGTATAAGTGCTGTCGCACGTTGCTGTTTAACAAGGTTGTCACTATCAAAAAGGTAAATCAATATGTTGCTATCTAGAAAATTATCTGCGCTCATTCATCTCATCACGGGTGAATTTGCGTCCATCTGTTGAGTATTTGCTTTGTAACTCTTTAAGGAGCGCCCTAGCTTCTTCTAATCGTTGCTCTTTACGACTATAGATCTCCAACCAAATGCGGAACTGTTCGTTTAAGGTTGTGTGTTCTTCGCGGGCTCGAGCCCGTGCTGCTTCTATCAAAGCTTCATCCGCACTCAGGGTTATATTTTTCATGGAAGTGCTCCTTTCCATCACTGGCTATCCACCACAGACTACACTATTTTCGTGTACACGAGCCTCGTGAATCAGTCATTTGACTTCACACCCAAATTTTATGAACCCGGCTGATTAATTTGAGCTGGCTGCATCCACAATCCTGTACATGTAAATCACCCCTACCTCACCCTTCAGGATGATGCCTCATGTCACGCCTGACTTCTATGCTGGCGTTAGTCACCACACAAGCACTTTCTAATTCTGATGCAGCTAGCGTCACTTGCAACTATCTAATTTCTTGACACACCAAATTTGCGATTACACGTGTGGGGACAGCAGAACCTCTAGAAGTTCTGCTTAGAAAGGAGACCCGCACATGACACGTTCTAATTCACACTGGCGCAGCTACGGACTACTAGCCCTCTGGCTCAGTTTGGCAGCACTTTGTTCATTCTTGTCCTCACCTAAGTGGACGATTCCCCTAGCAGCTTGGCTTGGCGTTGTGTTTTTAGTACGCTTTGTACGCCAAGTTAGCCCTTTGCAGGGTGTTATTTGGACATCACTAGCATCAATCGTTGTGACCCTGTCACCGGCATTCCAAGGCGTATTTCCAGCTCCAGCCATTGAATTTGTTATCACCATGGTAATTGCGTCCGTGATAAGTACCTTGCCCTATCTTGCCGACAGGCTCATCAGCCCCAAAATCCGCGGACTTGCTAGCACTTTGGTTCTACCTGTGGCAGCCACAACGCTTGACTACCTGTCATCGTTTAACAGCTCGTTTGGCACCTTTCCGTCTATTGCCTACACGCAGTTTGACAACTTGGCGCTCATGCAAGTGACCTCACTCGCGGGTATCTGGCCTATCACTTTTTTGATTAGCTGGTTTGGTACGGTGGTTAATTTTGTGTGGGAAGATCACCCAGCCAAATTGCAGCTGCGCGTGGTGACTGTTTACGCAAGCATTGTAGTGCCGGTGTTTCTTTTTGGAAGCTGGCGACTGGCAGGCACAGCTGATGGTGATTCTTCTGTACGAGCGGCTGCCATTGCCACAAGCACGCTGAGCATTTTGGAGACAACTTACGAGGTTGATTCAGGTGAGGCTGTTAGCATCCCGCTAGATGTTGCCCAAAATTCACCTTTTGTTCAACGGGTACTCAGTTCCTCGCAGAATTTTTATGCTGACTCACAAGCTGAGCGTTACGCCCCTGTACGCGCGGTTATCGCTGAGATTAACGATGAGCTTTTTACCCTAGCTGAACAAGAAGCGCAAGCAGGTGCGCAGATCATCAGTTGGTCAGAGGCGAATGCGTTTGTGTTTGCAGCAAATGAGGAGGCGTTTGTGGCCCGCGCCCAAAACCTCGCCCAAACCTACGGCGTTTATCTGATGATGGGCATACTAACATACACAGAAGATAACACTCGAGAAAACAAAATTATTGCTGTCACCCCTCGAGGCGAAGTTGCCTTTGAGTACCTCAAAAGCAAGTTAGCACCAGGTGAGACATCTGTCCAAGGTACAGGCGTGATCCCTATACTAGACACAGAATTTGGGCGCGTTGCTAGCACCATCTGCTGGGATATGGACTTTCCGAGTTTCATTCGCCAAGCTGGCCGGCAAGGGGTAGACATTATGCTGGCACCCTCGGGCGATTGGCAGGCGATTAGCCCGTGGCACTCCCGCGTTGCTATGGTGCGGGCGATTGAAAACGGCTTTTCGCTGCTGCGGCCAGTGCGGCATGGACTGCTAGTGGCTAGCGACTGGCGCGGTGCAAGTTTAGGGCAAGTGAATTTTTTTAACACGCCACAAGTTGGTGAGGCTGTCTTAGTCAGTAATATTCCAACTAAAGGTGTGCGGACGCTCTACCC
>JBCCOX010000547.1:0-3865 GCA_039025155.1 Deinococcota bacterium
CGCTCAAAACGGTACATGCAATCGTTGTGGTAGCCGTGACCTAGTTCGTGGGCGAGGGTAAACAGGTCATCTAAAGTGCCCCCAAAGTTGAGTAAAATGCGCGACGCACGTTCAGACATGACCCGCGAACAAAACGCGCCAGACGTCTTACCTTGGCGGGGCGGCACATCAATCCAGTGGTTGTCAAAGACCTTTTGAGCAAATTGGGCGAGGTCATCTGAATAGCTCGCAAAGTGTTTGGTAACAAAGTCTTGGGCATCTTGCCAACTGTAATGTGGCGGCGCGCTAGCAATAGGTGCGTTGATGTCGTACCAGTCTAGCGTTGACTTACCAAGTAACTTAGCTTTGGCTTTGAGGTAGCGGCGAAACATAGGAAACGCAGCTTGACACGCCTGTTGCATGGCGTCCAAGCTTTTTTTGGTGATGGCGTTGTCGAACAGTGCTTCTGCCAGTGCGCTGTCTGCCTCACTGCCCCAACCGTCTGGCTGCCAACCGCGGCGCGCCGTTAGCGTGTTGACGTGTCCCTTAATGCTATTGAGGCACGCGCCAATGGCAATGTCATGTTTGGAAAACAGCGCCATTTCAGTGTCGTAGGCACGCTTGCGCACCTTGGCATCTGTATGAGACGAAAAATTGATGAGTTCGCTCAGTGCGTATTCGCGTGGGTCACTGTCAATACTGGCTACAACTGTTTGCTTGCTGATGATGTCGTTATAGAGTTTCATCCAGGAGACAGCGGCGGTAGGCGCAAGGGCTGACTCGAGCCCTTCAGCAGACACATCCATCATGTGCTCGGCATAGACCACCACTTCATGCAGCATGTAGTAATGGTCAAGGGCGAGCGCTGAATGTTCGCTGAGGTAGTCAACATCTTGCTTGCCAAGCCAGCGCATAAACGCTTTGTGATGAACCGAAAAGCTGCTAAATAAAGTTCCTAGGCGCGACCGCTCCGCTTGGGCAGCGTCATTAAACGCATCTGTGGCAAGGGTGAGTGACAGATAGCCCATCATCTTGCCGCTTAACATACGAAGCTCGAGCCACTGACGAAAGCCTGTCTCAAAGGTGGTAACGCTATCTGCAGCCTTCGTACTGTCTGGCGGTAAGGTGTCGCAGTACGCTTTGAAGGCGTCCATGAGACGGTCAAGCTCACTGTTAGCCTTGGTCCATGCCTCACTTTCAAGAGACGGATAGATAGACTCGAGCTGCCAGTGGGGTAAAGCTGCTGACGCTGGTGTTGCAGTAGATGTGTCTGCAGCAGATGTTACAGCTATAAAACTATCATTCATGTGTACTATTTTGGCATATTTTGCGGCTCGAGCTTGGCTAAGCCCCTACGCTGATGCGTCCACCATGCCTTCACATTTGCGATGCTTTGTAAACGATGCTTTGTAGACGACGCTTTGTAGATAACACAACGATGCTAAAAACGATACAAAGGGCGCAGAACAGGGAGGGCCAAAAAAATCGCGCTTCTCGAGCGCGTTATAATTTAAGTTTACACCCGTATACAGTATTCGTCAAGTAGTTGCATTAAATTTTGAGCAAACGTGCGTATAAGCTAAAAAACCAATCAGGTAAATGCTCCTTTAAGGACATTAACATTAACTTTTTGGCCCGGTGATAAGAAAGTGTCGTCAGAAACGCAGGAAATCGTATTATGTCTTGAGTTTGGATTGTACTGAAATCCGGGCGTAACCCGCAAAGCACTGTTAGGAAGGGAGCAAATCCTCGAGCTAATACCTGAAGAAGTTGCTGTTCGACCTTCACAACGGCGGGCGCGATTGCAGTCGTCATTGAGGCGTTGAAAGCTTGACTCGAGGTCTGGAAATACTAAGCTTCAGGTGCTCTGGCTTGCCACAAAAACGCAAAGCGACGCGCAACTAGCTCAGCCAAAAATACTGCAAACCCTAAACTCGCAAACCACATCCACAATTCAGTCTCAGCAACAGGTGTAACAGGCGTGTAGCGCCCCGGTTCAGGAAGTAGTTCACCACCACTACGGCGGGTGAGATTACTAAGAGTTTCTAGTCCGCCTGTAGCGAACTCGGCATTTGGCGTAGTCACGCGGGCTCTGGCGACTACATCTGCACTACGCACAATCAAAACTGTGCCGCCCGTGCTAGTGGTGTCACTGCTAGGTGTGAGCAAGACCTCGTAACGCCCCGGCGCAACTTGACTAAGTTCTTGGGTGACGCCCTGAAAGCGTGCCTCTAAAAATTCATTATTGATGTATTCCCCGTCTTTAACGGCATCCACCACAACTTTAAGTTGCCCACTTTCGCGGCTCACCGTGGCCGAATATTCAGCAGGGCGCGCTTGTAACCAGCGGGTGATGGTGCCAAGGATAGCGGGTAAGTCTGCCCAACGCCCAAGTGGCCCAGCCCACACGTTGAGGTCGGTGGTGAGCGCCGCACTGCGTCCTAGCCCTTGACGGCTCACCGCCACAACAGGTTCACCATCTGCAGCCTCGAGGATTACCTCACCTTCCGGTTTAAGACTACTTGCAATGTAGGCATCTAATATGGGCGGCGCACTGGACAAGGTTGGTGCTAACGGGTGACGGCGGGCAGTGAGCGCAAAGCCGCCATCTCGCAAGAGTGAGCGCGTAGCAGTAAGGGCTTCGTTGGTAAAAATGCGCGGCAGCGTGCTCACATCTAGTGCTGAGTAATAGCGTCCGTCGCCGGCTCGAGCAATACCTTCAAGCCGCTCAAAATCTGCCCCTTCCCCAAGTGCAATCGTAGAGGTGGTAATGCCATCCCCAAACCCTAAGCGAGCAAGGTCGTCAAAGTTGGTGGCCTCACCGCCGTTACTAAAGGGCCCGCGCCCGTCATACAGTTGCCCGTCCGAAAGAATAATGATGTGCTTAACCGACGCATCACTGGCGCGTAGCGTCTCGAGTGCTTGCTCATACGCTGGGCGCAAAATCGTGCCGCCTTGGGTATCAATATCTAAAATCGCTTGCAGCATTTCTAACTTGCCTCGGTCGGTTGCCGGGCGCAGGTTAAAGGCCCACTCGGTTTGATCACTAAAGGTGATGAGCCCCAAGCGGTCTTCTTGATAGGCAAGCTCCACCACGCTAATGGCACCTTCTTTGGCGAGGCTAATTTTGCTGGGCCGTCCTGAACTCATAGACTGCGACCTGTCTAACACAATGATCATGGCTACAAGCGGTAGTTGCACGTCGGTGCGTAAATCGGTAGAGACAGGCAAAACCTCTTCAACAGGTGTGCGGTACCACGCGCCCAGCCCGAAGCTTTCTGGCCCGCCCGTCATCATGAGGCCGCCGCCGTTATCCACGTAGCTGCCCAAAAGCTCCAGTTGCCCCGGCGTAAACGCGCGCACGCCGTCCCGAAGGATGATGGCACTGTAGTTCAATGGACTCGTGATGTCCTGCGGGCCGCCCACTTGTACGTCAAAACCTTGAATGCCAAGTAAGCGCACCATAGCCGGGTCGTTGATGATGAGGATGGGGTCTTCTTGGCTGACAGCGATATCTACTGAAGCTGCATCGTCAGAGGTGGGTTGGTCAAGAGGTACCTCGAGCCGTGTCGTGAGCGTTAGGTTGCCTTCGCCACTCACAGGTAGTGCCAACTGCACAGGGTTCCTACCTGGTTGAAGCTGACTACGAATTGGCGCAAGCTCGCGGGCGTCCCCTTCCAAACTAGGGTAAAGCACAATCTCAACTGCTTGGTCACTTTCAATAACAGCAGTGACATCCACCGTTTCACCGGGGCTGGCTTGTTCGGGTGCTAGTAGCGACGCTAAGCGCACGTTGCTGCGGCTCGGCACGGGATAGGCATCAACTGCAACGGGGGGAACTGCTAAAAGTGCGTTACCAGCAGACTGGACACCATCGCTGATAACG
>JBCCOX010000548.1:0-3834 GCA_039025155.1 Deinococcota bacterium
AGAGGCACAAGCAGCTTGGGCCGAACGACCTTTGGTGGAACGCTGCCAACTTGTACTTGCAGGTATTGAACGGGTGAGCGAGTTACCCGATATTGTCACCGAACTTGCCTGGCAGATGGGACGGCCTGTCCGCTACGGTGGCGAATACAGCGGTTTTCATGAGCGCGGTAGCTATATGGCGAGCATTGCTGAAGAAAGCCTCAAACCGCTAATTGTAGAGGACAGTGACGCTTTTTTACGGGTGATTAAGCGCGAACCTTGCGGCAGTGTGCTAGTGATTGCGCCGTGGAATTACCCCTACATGACTGCTATCAATACCGTCGCTCCGGCGCTCATTGCAGGAAATGCCACCTTTTTGAAACATGCCGCACAAACGCTACTAGTAGGTGAACGTATTGAACAAGCATTTCATGAGGCTGGCGTGCCCAAAGAGATATTCCGGCATTTGGTGCTTGACCATGAAACAACGTCTAAGTTGATTGAGGCTCGAGCCTTCAACTTCGTAAACTTTACAGGCTCCGTGGGTGCAGGTGCAGCTATAGAACGCGCGGCGGCTGGGCAGTTTATCGGTGTTGGCACCGAACTAGGTGGCAAAGACCCTGCTTATATCATGGAAGATGCTGACTTAGAGTCCGCCGTTGCCACCGTGATTGACGGGGCCATGTTTAATTCGGGTCAGTGTTGCTGCGGCATAGAGCGCATTTACGTAACGAGCAGTCTTTATGATGATTTTATTGACCAAGCCGTTGCGCTGGTTGAGAGCTATCACCTCGGTAATCCATTAGACCCAAACACAACCCTTGGCCCAATGGCTCAAACACGCTTTGCAGATGATGTGCGCCGCCAGACACAAGCTGCCATTGCCCAAGGTGCGCGCCCGTTAATTGACGCCAAACACTTTCCAGAAGATGGCGGCAACTACCTCATGCCACAGCTTTTGGTGAACGTTAATCACGACATGGAGGTCATGCGGGCTGAGTCGTTTGGGCCTGTTGTGGGCATCATGAAGGTGGATTCCGATGATGAGGCTGTTGCCCTGATGAACGATAGCGAGTTTGGGCTGACGGCATCACTTTGGACGCAGGATGTGAGCAGAGCTGAGCGTCTTGGCGCACGCATTCAAACCGGCACAGTATTTATGAACCGCTGTGATTATGTTGACCCCGGCTTGTGCTGGACAGGTTGTAAAAATACCGGTCAGGGTGAGGGACTTTCTCCACTTGCTTACAACAACCTGACAAGGCCGAAGTCATACCACTTGAAAAAAAGCTGACGACATCACGCACCAGAAGCCCTATGACGAAACCTGTATAGCTGCGTTTAAGACTCGAGGAGGGCAGTGTTGAGATATATCAGCCTGATGATGGCATGAACTACACACTAATGATTACGGTAGCCCTTACCCTAGCTAGTTCGTTCAATATAGAGATGGTGTCTGCTACAACTGGACAAGTTGGACAAATGCAAGTTGACGATGTGATGTTTCAAAGCCAGTCTACTAAAGATAATGGTAGTGGAGATGGTAATTCTTGTCAATACCAGGGCCAAGGCTTGATTGGTCCTGATGGCGGTTGTGTCTACGTCAAAAACGATCAAGGTGAAGATGTTGCTTTTGTAACGCTAGAGCCAGGTTTCTTAAAAGAGCAAGTTCTTGTTGCTATGGAAAAAATACCTGACTCCCCTCCAGGTGGCTATGATTATCTTAGATTTTATGAAGATGAAGTCGTCACACCTATAGGTCAAAGAGTTGCTATTACCTTCCCTTACTCAGCTATTGATTTAGAGTCAGCTGCAGAACTTGTCTTCTTCGCCCTACCTTACGAAGGTACATACGACAGTGGAAATCGAAACCTTTACGAAGCTCAAATTGCTTTGGGAGGTGACCAAGTCTTTTTCACTAGAAGACAATATAGTATTCAGGCAACTCCAGATGGTGCAACAGGAAGCTTCATCTCTACTCCGGGAAATCTATACAGCTTCCCGCCTTTCTCAGATAACCCACCTGAAGTTTATCAATTAGTAGTACAACCACTTTCCACCACCAGACCCCAATAGGAGCAAAACTTGATACTCAAAATAGCATCATACATTCATCAATATTAAATATCTACATAATTGAAAATAACCTAATAGCCACATCAACATACTTGAACCTCCTGAAAGGTAAACCCTAATCTTGACAACCTCACTTACTGCTACTTGGAGCTATCCAACTAATATCCGCTTTGGCGCAGGCAGAATTGCTGAATTGGCCCGGGTGTGTGCAGATGCCAACATTCAAAACCCACTTCTGGTGACCGACCGTGGCCTCGCCAAATTGCCATTAGTTACTAACATCCGCCAACTTATGGCAGACGCAGGTTTGGGTGAGGCTATATTCGCTGAGGTTGACCCCAATCCTAACCAGCATAACGTCGAGCAAGGTGTGTCAGCGTACCGCGAGGGTGGTCACGACGGCGTAATTGCACTTGGTGGCGGGTCCGGGCTAGACCTTGGCAAAATGGTGGCCTTTATGTCCGGGCAAACGCGCCCTATTTGGGATTTTGAAGATGTTGGCGACTACTGGACAAGGGCTAACGCAGAGGGTATTGCGCCGATTGTGGCAGTACCTACGACCGCTGGCACAGGTTCAGAACTGGGGCGGGCGTCGGTCATTACCAATAGTGACACGCACGTCAAAAAGATCATCTTCCACCCCAAAGTACTGCCCAGCCAAGTCATCTGTGACCCTGAGTTAACCATAGGGATGTCCCAAGCCATCACCGCAGGTACCGGACTCGACGCCTTTGCGCACTGCTTAGAAGCCTACTGTTCACCACACTTTCACCCGCTGAGCCAAGGGATTGCTTTAGAGGGCATGCGCCTCGTTAAAACGTATCTAAAACGAGCTTACGACACGCCAGACGACCTCGAGGCACGCGCTAACATGATGGCTGCCGCTGGCATGGGTGCAGTTGCCTTTCAAAAAGGCCTCGGTGCTATTCACGCGCTATCTCACCCGATTGGGGCGCGCTACAACACGCACCACGGCACAACTAATGCCGTGGTGATGCAGCCCGTTTTACGCTTTAACCGCGAGGCAATTGAAGACAAAATTATCTTGCTAGGACAATATTTGAATATTGACGGCGGTTTTGATGGATTTTATGGTTTTGTAGGTGAGCTTAACGACGACCTCAACATCCCCAAAAATCTGACCGAATTAGGTGTTGAGAATCCTGACCTCGAGCTACTCACGCAAGAAGCCTTACAAGACCCAAGTTGTGGTGGCAATCCTGTTGTGATGACGGCGGAAAATACACAGGCGTTGCTCGAGCAGTGTTTGTAAACGTACGGGCTCGAGCAGGTTAAGGCACAAGACGATGTCTAGTTTGCTACCGCACAACAGGTGGCGGCGTACCATGCTAGCACCGTAAATACACCGTTTGAAATAAGGCTCGAGCCAGTTAGAACGAGGTATCTACCGGCTCGAGCCTTACCTTATAGTTGCAGGTGACGTTTACCAAGCGTAAGCGTTTGGCGCAGCCCCACCAGGCCCTGGAAAAATCTGGTCGAGCTTGCTCAATGTGCTGTCATCTAGGCTTATCTCTGTTGCCCGCACGGCGCTCTCGAGCTGCTCCAGTGTCCGGGGACCAATAATTGGCGCGGTCACCACCGGGTTGTGTAACAACCAAGCCAGTGCAACGGCTGCGGGTTCCTCGCCCAGTTCTTTACACAGTGCTTCGTAACGCTCGAGCTTGTCGCGGTTTTTTTCGACTTGCGCCATAAAGTTGTCACTCATGCGGCGGCCACCCTCTATCTTGCCGAGCGCGCCACCTAACAAGCCACCACCCA
>JBCCOX010000549.1:0-3833 GCA_039025155.1 Deinococcota bacterium
CCCGGCTACACAAGCTCTCAACATCCACCTAGTAAAGGCAAGTCTCAACGATGAACCTGCGTACTTTCAGCTACCGTATCATGCTGTACTTAGGCTTGTTTGTGGTGATTGTGAACGGCGTTTTCCCAGCCATTTGGTTGTTACTCACCTCGTTTAAAAGTAATGGCGAATTGCAACGTTTGCCCATTACCTATCTACCAGACACACTTATCTTTAGCAACTACGTGCAGGTCTTTGAGCGCAACCCGTTTGGGCGGTTTTTGTTTAACTCTGCGTTTGTGTCGCTCAGCGCTACGCTTATCTGTGTATTTTTTGCCGCACTGGCTGGCTATGCGCTGGCCCGCCTTAACTTGCCGGGGCGCAAAATCATCCTCACCGGCATTGTGATGACCAGCATGTTTCCGGCACTGGTACTCATTGTGCCGCTGTACCGACTCTTTCGCGGAATTGACATTAACCCCGGTGCAGGTGTGCTGATGACGCCCAACTTGCTCGACACCTACTGGGCGCTGATTATTCCTTATGTAGCTTTAAGTTTACCGATTGCTACACTCACACTCACCAGCTTTTTTCAGCTTATTCCTAGAGACTTAGAAAGTGCCGCGATGGTAGATGGTAGCTCGAGGGTTGGCACCTTGTTCCGTATTGTCGCGCCATTATCTGCTCCGGGCATTGTGACAGCCGGCATCATTATTTTTGTAAATTCGTGGAACGAGTTTTTGCTGGGGCTTACCTTTATCACCGATAAAAACATGCGTACCGTACCTGTAGGTATCACTTTTTATCAGGATGAATTTGCGTTCCCGTGGGCAATTATTAGTGCTGCTGTAACCCTCGGTATTGTGCCGTTGGTGCTGCTTATTTTGTTTTTTCAGAAGCGCCTTATTAGCGGCTTAACGGCGGGTGGGGTTAAAGGTTGATGGCAGTAACGCAAATCGACTGTTAGCAAGGATGTACTGTATTACCTATGGCGATTTATCAAGTGTGATCTCGATGGACAGCGAGTAATATAGCCCCATCGTCACTAAATCCGTGTACCTTTGCACGTGACTGTAACCTTCTGAGTTCTGATTCCCACAAGGACGGGTTGCGTGATTGACGAAGCTGAGGCTCAGCTAGCGCGTTCATGCCATCAACACCAAGCTCCTGCAACTCGAGCAAATAGCTTAATGTTAACCGAAAGCCTAGTCCATCTAGCGGTTTGAGAAGCTCTCCAGCAGACAGACAATCGTTGTGAATCATGCCGCCATCTCGATCTATCTTTTTACACCAACGATCAAACTCTAAAGCGATAGCTTGGCTGGGAATATCTGAGGCATACCATGGATCAAGGATGAAAATTGCTCGACTAACTCTAAAAGCCTCACGAACTGCTTTGTCCCAATCTGCTATGTGATGGGCTGTGAATACAAAGACCGAAGCATCAAATGAATCATCTGAGTATGGCAGTTCCTCAGCCCAACCTACTGCCACGTTGAAACCTTCGTTTTTTAATGTGGCTATTGACGCGCTCTCTGGATCAATACCTGTAAGTTCCCACCCCATGTCACGCGCACTTCGCAGAAAACGCCCTCCACCATAGCCTACTTCTAAGACTCGAGAGGGGTTTATTGAGGCGATAGCGCTGAGAAGCTTCTTGCGATAGTTGATCTGAGGACGTTGCACAGGCCTATTTGACATGTGTGAGGGAGAGGGGACATGTCATGATTGACAGTAGGCTATTTTGTTTCATGCCCTGTATTAGAAAGGTAATGCGAAGCATCCATCGTATTCTACTCGATTCAAGGAAAAGTTTACGCTCAGCATTCACTATATTTTAAGGCAAACGCACTATAATTCCCACGTCATAAGCGAAAATCGACTTTTAGCAAGAGTGCACTTACTCTAGCATCTTGTCCCAACCACGACCTATGCGGATAACAATTCGCTAAACTAGTGTATGACAAGTGAAACCCTGCCCGCCCAATCTCCTCCCTGTTTAACAGCAGACCAAGCACTAGCTGTCGCTCAAGAGCTTGCTCGAGACATCGCCAGTAGGGCTGACGACGCTGACAAACGCGGTGAACTTCCGCCAGCAGATGTTACGGCCCTTAAACGTTCAGGCTATTTAGGTTTGCCCATAGCCCAGGAATTTGGCGGTGCTGGCTTGTCGCTTTATGATTGCGTGCGGGTACAGCTCGAGCTAGCTAAAGGCAGCACCTCAACTGCGCTGGTGGCTGCTATGCACACCCACATCATGGGACACGCCCGCGAAGCTCGCCCGTGGACCGCTCATATCTTTACGTCGTTATCTGAAGCAGCAGTACGCGGCGAACTTATTAACGCTGTGGCCAGTGAGCCCAAGTTAGGCTCCCCCTCGAGGGGCGGCCTACCTGAAACTGCGGCTGTTCTTGAAGGGGAATACCTACGCCTTAACGGTCACAAAACCTGGACTACAGGCGGCAGCTATCTTGACCATTTGCTTGTTCGCGCGACCCTCCAACAAGCAAATGACGAAGTTGCCACGATGATCTGGGTCCCAGCCAACACACCTGGCGTGCGTATCGACGCAACCTGGGGCGATAGCCTCAGCTTACGGGCGAGCGATAGTCACGACCTATTTTTTGAGGATGTGATTGCACCGGTAGCCAATATTTTACAACCCATAGCAACTCCAGCACCCGATGCCCCTAAGCCAGCGGGTAATACCGTCTGGTTTCCCATGCTCATGGCTGCAACCTACTTTGGTGCAGCGCTTGCAGCTAGAGACACCACTGTTCACTATGCTCAAACCCGCGTCCCGACTGCCCTGGGCAAGCCCATTGCCACACTGCCTAAAATTCAGCGTCAACTCGGTGAGGTTGAAATTGCGTTGCACGCAGCTAAGACGGTGTTGCTTGAGGTTGCCAGAGCGTGGCATGGGGACGTGAGTCAGCAACAGGCATTTATTCCCAAAGTTGCCACTGCCAAGCACTTAGCCACCGAAACCGCCCTTCAAGTCACCGAGCAGTGTCTCAAAATTGCAGGTGGTGCTAGCATCGGCCGTGAGTTGCCGCTCGAGCGCTACTTCCGCGATGTGCGCGCAGGCATCATGCACCCACCGTCTGGGGATACGGCATTAGAGCTGGTAGGTAAAGCTGTATTGGAGGTATAGCTTGAGGCTATCAACCTCATCTACTCACCTCACGTGAGGATGTCTTCCTCAACCAGACTCATCCATAAACGCCATCATAGGTCCGTAAGGCGCTAGTCTAATCGTAAGATACGAATGGTTAGCACTATCATTTTCTTGTTTGGCAAAACGCCAAAGGCGTTTACACATGTCCCGTTTAATGTCCTGGTAGTGGGGATCATCAGCTACATTGCGCATTTCGTGTGGGTCAATGCGTAAGTCGTAGAGTTCGTCTTGATCAAAGCCGTTGAACGTATACTTGTAGTCTTTGGTTTTAATCGAGCGCTGGGTGTAATAAAGCTCAACGCCGTCGCATTGGGTAGCAATATCATCACGCCAAGTTGTTGGTTGCTCATCACGTAAAAAGGGCACGAGGCTCGAGCCAGTTAGCGTTGCATCTGGTTCCAAACCCGCCAGTTCTTGAAAGGTCGGCGCAAAATCAGCTAGTGACACAAAGTCATCTACCACCCGCCCCGGATTAGTAATACCTTTGGGCCAACGCATCACATTTGGCACATGATAAGCACCGTTAAAACAAGGGATGCCTTTAGCAAATAACCCATGTTCCCCATTGTAATCCCCGTGATCAGAACAGTAAATCACTAACGTGTTGTCGTCTTGTCCTATAGCCTGTAGTTTGTCCATCAGTTTGCCAAACAAGTCGTCTAGGTAAGAACAGAAC
>JBCCOX010000550.1:0-3817 GCA_039025155.1 Deinococcota bacterium
AGAGCTTGCAACAAAGATTGTTTTTCGTGGTAGCTCAACTCAGGCAATCTATTGACAACCTCTTCTGCTTCCTCGGTCGGTGGTGAGTTGGTTGGCTCTTGCCCAAAAATTCGCGGGGTGTATGTCACCTTTGTGCTGTTGCCGTTTATCGTAGTGCCTGTTGTGGGCACGCTTATGTTTAAGCAGCTTTTTGAACCTTCTGGACTGGTCACGTGGTTTTTTAGGAATATTTTGGAGCGGCGTTTTATTCTTAATGAGGCATCTGTAAAAACGCTCATTGTCACCCATGCGGTCTGGTACACCACGCCCTTTGCACTCATCACCTTTTTTGCGGGGCTGCAGACCCTGCCGCAGTCCACGGTGGAAGCAGCACTTATTGACGGGGCTAACCGACTGCAGCAAATTCGCTTTGTGGCGTTACCCCACTTGCAGTCGCTCATTGTGTTTGTGTCGCTTATTTCAATTATGGATATGTACCGCGTCTTTGATAGCGTGGTGGTGCTGACCGAGCAAAACCCAATTTACCGCGCTGAAACGGTCATGGTTTACAACTTTCAAATGGCCCTGACGGTACAACGTTTGGGCAAAGCCAACGCCATGGCCATGCTCACGGTACTTGCAATTTTAGTTGTGCTGATTCCGTTTTTACGCCGTACTTACCGCGAACAAACAGGGGGTAAATAATGCAACCGATTAAAAACCCAGTGGCCAAACTAGGCATTCACCTGTTGTTGATTGTCTTTTCGGTGTACAGCGTGTTGCCGCTATTTTGGACTACACTGCAGTCGCTTAAAAACGTGCGCCAAGCTAACTCGAGAACGCCCCTATTTATCTTTGATCCCACGTTTAGTAACTATGGTGATCTGTGGCTCGAGTCAACGCCAGAAAACTTTGCCCGCGTTGGCATGGGTATCCTCATTGTTTCTGTGGTGCTTGTGCTACTGGCTGTGTTTGCCCGTAACATTCCTGTGCCCAATGGCGCGGTTTATTTAGGTGTGCTGGTTGCATTTGCCATTATGATCTCGGTGATTCCGCGCATTATAGATACAGCAGAATTTTACGACTATTTTGTGAACACGCTTATTGTGACGGTCAGTACCGTGATTATCTCGGTATCTATAGGCTGTTTGGCGGGCTACGCGCTGGCGCGTTACCGAGGCATTACCGGCTTAGTGATTTTGATTGCAGCGCTTGGCTTTCGGGCGCTGCCGCGCATGGCTTTTGTGTTGCCGTTTTTTTGGTTAGGGCGTGCAACAGGTTTACACGACACGCTATTTTTGCTCACCATGACGCTAGTTGCTGTTAACCAGCCGTTTACCATTTGGATGCTCCGCAGTTTTTTTATGGACATTCCCAAAGAGCTAGAAGAATCTGCCATGGTGGACGGTGCTAACCGTTTTGTTGCTTTCCGTCATGTGATTGTGCCGATTATGTGGCCGGGGATTGTCTCGACGGCATTATTTACGCTGCTACTTGCTTACAACGAGTTTTTGCTGGCGCGGGTACTGACCCAGTCTAACTGGACGCTACCTGTGGCTATTGCTCAGTTTACCGGTGGGGAAGACCCGGGGCATATTACGCTAGCGTCGGCGGCAGCAGTTTCAGCGACGATTCCAATTGTAGTTGTAATTTTGTTTTTCCAGAAGCAACTTGTCAAAGGGTTGGCGGCTGGTGCGGTTAAAGGTTAAGACGATTGTTAGAGGCTCGAGTGTGTGTATGCTCGAGCCTCTAACAAGATTATGTAACCAACAAGATATGTAGCCCAAAACTCCCTCAGCTCACACCAACACGTCATACTCCTAACGTCAGCACAATCTAGCGAAGAAGATGAAATTTGAGATGATTGGCGGTTACAGAAAACGTTTTCGGAACACAATCTGTTAGTTTATTTCAACGATGTCAACAGTTTACAGCTCACGATCTGGCGAAGGCGACTTCGCCATCCTTTTTAGCGTCACACATGCGATTTGAAAAACATCAATGGCTTGATATTTACACACATGACGTCGAAATCAAAAGAAAGTGCACTCAACCATGAATAATAAACAACGTTACTGGGATTACTGGCAAGCCCTCTCACACGCAAATTTAGCAGACATACCGAAGATTATGGACGCCTACCTCCACGAAGATAGCGAGTGGCATGGCCCTGAGCCCATTAACCAGCTAAAAGGCATCTCTGCCATTGCAGAGGGGTTTGTTAGCCCGCTCAAGCAAGCTTTGTCGCTGTTACATTACAAGCCCTACATCCTCATGGAAGGGCAGTACAAAGGCGGCGATTGGGTTTCTTCGACGGGCTATTTTACGGGTGTGTTTACAGATGATTGGCTGGGGATTCCAGCTACAGGGCAAGCAGTGTGGTTGCGGTGCGGCGAGTTTGCACGCTTTTCGGGTGGCAAAATTGCCGAAACGCGCATCATTGTAGATATTCCTGAGTTGATGTGGCAAGCAGGGTATCAAGCGTTTAATGTGCGTCTTGGTAAAGATGGTTTTGCGCCAGCGCCCAGTACTCAGGACGGGCTGCTCTTTACTGATCAAGATGACACACTCACGCATAGCAGCCTCGAGCTCGTTGAGTCCATGATTTTTGCAGGCCTAATGACCTTTGATGGTAACGACCTAGAAAGCATGGCCCAAGAACGCTTTTGGCATGAGGGTATGGGTTGGTATGGGCCGCACGGCATCGGTACAACCTACGGGTTATCTGGCTTTAAGCAGTATCACCAAGGGCCATTTCTGGAAGCCTTCCCTGACCGCAAAGGTGGCAACCACAACGCCCGCTTTGCCGATGGTCACTACATTGCCTCAACAGGCTGGCCGAGTTTGGGCGCAACCCACAAAGGCAGTTATCTGGGTGTGCCTGCAACTAACAAGCGCATCACCATGCGAGTAATGGATTGGTGGCGTGCTGAGGCAGGCTTGCTCGCTGAAAACTGGGTTTTTATTGACATGATTGACTTGTTTAAGCAGTTTGGGGTGGACGTTTTTGACTGCCTTAAGCAACCAACTAAGCCCCTGCTGGCAGTTGCCAGTAGCTCATAGGGCCAGTGCGTCTCAACAGTTGCAATCAAAATGATTTGGATGATGGAAATGGAGCAAAACGTAGATGAGTAAGATGCTTTTAATCAACGGGGGATTCATAGCTACTAAAACTAGCTGCTACCCGAGTATAAACATGGAACGTTCAGCACATGGCTAAAAAAGGCGCAAAAGCACATGAGTCAGCGTCGCAACTGGCAACCCAAAAAACAGACAAGGTTGAGGCTAATCTTGATGCTATTGACTTTAAAGCCAAGCAGCCACTTGATAGTTTAAGCCAGCAAGACATACCTGCCAAACGCCAATCCATGCGCGGGTTTGACCCCAGTCACGCAGACATTGTGGATTACATTGTGCGCATCACCCACAGGATTTGGGAAGAGGGTGACATGGGGCATATTTATGAAACTTATGGTCACAACTGCACGGTTCACACCGCCTCTGGCCTCTCTTACGGCATCGAAGAAACCATCAGCAGTTCAGTTGCTTTTTTGGCGGCGTTTCCTGACCGCAGGCTCTACGCTGAGGACGTTATTTGGACAGGCGACGACGTTCGTGGGTTTCACACCTCTCACTTGATTGTCAACAACGCCACCAACTTTGGTTACAGTCCGTGGGGACCACCTACCAACCGCAAAGTGCGTTATTTGGCGATTGCGAACTGCTTTGTGGTTGCTAACAAAATTGTAGAAGAGTGGTTAGTGCGCGATACGGCCGGGATTGTGCGGCAACTTGGGTTTGATGTAAGAGAGGTTGCCAAGAAGCTTGCTCGAGACGG
>JBCCOX010000551.1:0-3805 GCA_039025155.1 Deinococcota bacterium
CGCAACTGCCTTAGCAAGGTCAATGGCTAACTTGTGTGGGCTGCCTAGGTCGCGCACGGTGGTGACGCCTGCAGCAAGCTGACGTTTAAGATTGTGCAAGCCCACCGTGACCAAGTGAACCATGCCTTGTTGTAAGCAGGTTTCGGGCTGGGCGCTACCATCTAAACAAAGATGCACGTGAGCGTCGGTCAGGCCAGGTGTAACGTAGCCTTCGAGCAAGATGTCATCAGGATGGGCGGCTGAAGCGCTCTCATCTGCTGCTTCAAAGCGTGTGATGCGCCCGTCTTTAACGTGTAAAGTGCCAAATTGACAGTTGGCTGTTTCAGGAAAAATAAAGTTACCACGAAAGCGTAGGCTCGAGTCCATAACGTGAGTGTTACCCGTTGGCAGTAAGCTTACTGCAAGCTAGCTGACAGCTTGCCTGTGGATGCGCTAGTACAGCAATGGCATATACCAAAGTGAGGTTTAAGTGTCATGAAGTGAACCTTAAATCACTCGTGTTTACAAAGTACGGCGCAGCCGGGGCATATCTTTGGACGATATGAACTACGATATTGTTCTTTCGATTTGATATGACAGGTCATGACCTACAAGGTTGTGTGTCAAGTAAGGAGAATAAAAGGAATTATTCCAATGACAGCATGTGTTGATTGATGGTGATGTTGAGAACGTTTAACAATATTGATAGTATCTCTCTATCACATTAAATATGCCATATGAAACAGCAGAAACGGCCGTACGTATGCCCTAAGGCGTTTGTGTCCACGGTTCACCAGTCACAAGGTAGCGGTGCATAAGGTTTAAGATGGGCCGTTCAGCGCTACTAAATTCATCGGGTCGAAAAAGAGGATAAAGCAGCACGTTACGCCCTAGTTGAATAACCCTCGAGCGGGCCATGGTTGTTTCTAGGGTTTGTGGCCAAGTGTCTGGCGGATAGACAACGTTGTTGTTGATGTCGCGGCGTAGCGGTAAAGATATGCTAAAACTCAGCACTAACAACAGCGACATCACAATGCCCCCAACAGCACCGAGCAGACTTCCTGTTAAGGGTCTGAGCTTAACAAAGCGTGCCACAATGCGCCCGCCAAAGCCAAGCCCAGCAGCAAGCACCAGACCAGCAATTAAGCTAGCACCTAGGTTTCTGCCTGCAAGTAACATTAAAGGTTTGTAGACAATAAGGCTACCTAGCCCTACGACCAAACCCGTTAAGTTACGCTGGGAGGCTAAGGCTGTCACTGCAATCATAACGAGGAGAAAAAGCGCATCGAGCCACATTTAACTGCGAATATCATACCCCGCGTGACGCACGGCTGTCATGATATTTGCCATGAAGCTGTCAACTTCGTCGTCACGTAGGGCGCGGCTATCGTCACGAAAACGCAAGCGCAAAGCTAAGCTTTTGTGACCCTCAGTGATGTTACTACCTGTGTACAGGTCAAACGGGAGCAGCGAGATGAGCTTGCTGCCAGCAGCTTGTTTTACTGTGTGGGACAAGCTTGCATAGCTTATCTCGACAGGTAAAACGATAGCTAAATCGCGCTCTGCGTAAGGTTGTCTGGCGATGTCGTTAAAGTTGCGTGTAAGCTTATCTAGGGGCAACTTTAACTCTGCAATATACGTTTCAGGCAGGTCAAACGCAGCTTCCACCCGTGGGTGAACCCGCCCCATATAGCCAACATCATGCGTTTGTCCGTCAGCATGTTGCCAGTAGACACGGGCAGATACGCCGGGGTGAAGGTGTGGCGCTGAATCTGCTGAGGCTGGCTCGAGCACAAGCTCGCTGCCAGAAAGTTCCGCAAACGCTTCTAGCAGCCCCTTAAACACGTAGAAGTCAACTGGAACAGGTGCTAACCACGATCCTGTTACCCAAGTCCCCTGGATGAGTAACGCGAGGTGCTCACGTTCGTGCTCAGCGAATACCCGCCCAACTTCAAACAAGGCAAGTCTGTCTTCACGTTGATTGTTTTTAGCTGCTGTGAGTAACCCCGGATATAAAGCTGTGCGCAGCACACTGCGTTCAATACCTTGTGGGTGGCTTAGGGTCACGGTAGCTTCTGGTGCACGGGCTGCAGCCAGCTCACTAGGGCCTGTAAACGCATAGGTGATGGTTTCCTGTAAGCCCATCGTAGCCAGTTGGGCACGTAACGTACGGTGGGTGACATCGTGCTCGGGTGGCACAAAACTCATCTGTGGAATGGTGTCGGGAATATCATCGTAGCCGTGCATACGACTCACTTCTTCGATAAGGTCTTCTTCGATGGCAATATCAAAGCGCCAACTTGGTGCGGTTACTTGCCAAGGTACAGCACTATCATCCACGTTGCAGCCAAGGGCGCTTAAATAGCGCTTTTGATCTGCCTCAGGAACATCAAGATCCATAAGAAACTTAACCCGTTCAGAACGAAACGCAACCTGGTGTAAAGGCTTGGGACCGCCAACATCAATTAACCCAGGGTGACGTGTCCCACCAGCTAGTTCAGCAATAAGTTGTGCAGCTCTAGCTGAGGCAGCTGGCGGCAAATTAGGGTCAACCCCGCGTTCAAAACGGTAGTGGGCATCTGTTGAAATGCCGTAACGCTTGGCTGTTTTGCGGATGGTCACAGGATTCCAATGGGCAAGCTCGAGCGCCACGTTACTAGTGTCTTCCGTCACACTATCGTTGAGCCCCCCAATAACACCTGCCAGACTAATAGGCTGTGTATCTTGACTGCCTGCTGAGGTTGGCATACTAATAACAACGTCGCGGTTGGTGAGGGTTAGCTCGTCATCGTTAAGGGTGCGCAGTTGCTCACCGTCCTGTGCGTTGCGTACAACGAGCGTTTTATCCACAAGTGCGTCTCCATCAAATGCATGGGAAGGATGACCAAGTTCAAAGGTCACGTAGTTGGTAATATCCACGATGTTATTGCGAGGACGTAAACCCATCGCAGCTAACTTGCGTTGTAACCATAGTGGACTGGGTGCAACCTGTACACCTTCAATCACGGCTAGGGTAAAGCGCGGACAGTTGTCAGGGGTATCTACGCGCACCGTATAGCCAGTCTCCACGCTAGTGTCTGCCAAAGGAATTCCCTCAGCAGGGTGGTGGAGGGTGATACCTAGCTTAGCTGCAATGTCTCTAGCCACACCTAATAGGCTGAATGCGTCTGCGCGGTTAGGGGTAATTTCAAGTTCGATCACGGTTTCGATGGGCCACAGCTCGTCGAGGGCATCACCTGGGTTAAGGTCGTTTCCAAATTCAATGAGCCCACCCGCGTAGTCATAAAGACCGAGTTCTTTGGGACTACAAAGGACACCTTCACTGGGGACGCCCACCATCTCGCGGGCGTCCACAATCATGTTCATCGCAGGTAGGTGCGTTCCGGGCACGGCAAGCGCTGTGAGCATGCCTGCTTTGGTGTTGGGTGCGCCGGTGACAACGGTGTGCTGACTGTTTGCCGTACTCACTTGAGTTTTGAGGAGGTGGTCACTGCCTTCAATAGGCTGGACCTCATCAACACGGGCCACAACTACACCAGTAGGTGCACCGGGCAATACGTCGATGATGTCAACCTCGAGCCCAATGCCGTTTAAAAGCTGACTTAGCTCACTGATGGGTTGAAAGGCTAAGGTTGTGGTATCTGGTTTACCAGCCGCCATAAAACGGTCAAGTAGACTAGCTTGTAAATCGGGCAAAAATTCTTCTAGCCAACTGAAGGGAACGCGCATTACAACCTCCCAAACTGGCGCAGCACGCGCATATCACTGTTGTAAAGGTAGCGAATGTCGGGGATGTTGTAGCTCACCAGTGCCAAGCGGTCAATCC
>JBCCOX010000552.1:0-3804 GCA_039025155.1 Deinococcota bacterium
AATCAGTACAGCTAAAAGCGTGCCAGTGTTGGTGGCAATGCCAACATATAGAGGAAGTGATGTTCCCCAGCCTAAGTGATAGCGAACCAGCACCAAGTGACCTGAGCTAGAAATAGGCAAAAACTCACTGATGCCTTGAACAATGCCTAGCAGAAGGGCCTCGAGGTTAGACATTTAACCGCTTACAACACAGCTTTTGACTTGAGGCGAATAACAACAACGTTTTACCCTCTGATACCAAATCCGGTTGATTCCCGAAGGAATCAACCCCTGCCGGAGCAGGTAAGATACACTACGAAATCCGCGCTGGACGAGATGATGCCTTTAGGCATTATTCGGGATATAAGCGGATTTCGTATGACTTGAACCTACAAAGAAATACAAAGAAAAAGGTTGAGCCAAAGCCCAACCTGATGTGATGTTGAAAATGATCGTTAGCGCTTGCTGTATTGAGGTGCGCGGCGTGCTTTTCTAAGGCCGTACTTTTTGCGCTCGACCTCGCGGGCGTCGCGGACTAAGTAACCCCCTGTTTTAAGCTTCATACGGAAATCTGGATTCACCCGCAGTAGCGCCCTAGCAACACCCAGTTTGATGGCATCGGCTTGCCCGCTAGGCCCGCCACCGGCCACGGTGATGTAGGCATCATAGCGGCCTGCTGTACCGGTTGCTTTTAATGGCTCTAACGCCTGCACGCCCACCAAAATACCCCGAAAGTAGTCTTGAAACTCTTTGCCATTCACCGTAATTCGGCCCGTGCCGGGGCGCAAAAACACTCGAGCCACAGCCGACTTGCGGCGACCTGTACCGTAGTATTGCTCCATCAGTTAACTCCTAGTGGTTGCGGTTGTTGGGCAGCGTGGGGGTGACTCGTACCTGAGTAAACTTTGAGGCGCTTAATGAGCTTGCGCCCTAAGCTATTTTTAGGCAACATGCCTTTAACAGCGTGATGTAACACGCGCTCTGGGTAACGTCCTTCTAGTACGTCTCGAGCACTTGCACTTTTGAGGCCGCCGGGGTAGCCGCTGTAACGGGTGTAAACCTTAGCGTCTAGTTTGCCTCCGGTAAACATAACCTTATCTGCGTTGATGACAACAACATAGTCACCACAAATTTGGTTAGGTGTGTAGTCCACTTTGTGCTTGCCCCGTAAAATTTGAGCAATTTGGGTTGCCAGTCTGCCTACCGTTTGCCCTTGGGCGTCGACCAGTACCCAATCACTTTCGTCATTGTTGCGAGGCTTGGGAAAGTAAGTCTTCATCGTCCCTTTTTTGATACTTGTGTCCATAAAATGACATCCTTCAAGTCATATTGTGTTGGTTATCGTGTTGTTTAGCTATCATGTTGTGTCGCACACTGATAGCTTCCCAGCATCACCAAAACGCACGGCTCATGCGTATGCTGAGTTGCACTACACTTCAAAAAAATAAGTGAGTTATGGAAAGTATGGCGTCAAGTGATCGGAAACCAACGCCAAAAAAGCCAAAGGTTAATTTAGCACGCACTTGCCCTTAAAGTAAAGGTGCTGTGAACCATTTTTTTGACCAAGCAAGTTTTACCTTGCTTAGGGCTCAGGTGAGGCTAGCTCGAGCCTCGCCAGTTCAGCTACCTGCGTCAGCTTCTATCGGCAGTATTGATACGCTCAATCAAGTCTTCTCAGACGTTGTAGGACAGTGACGTTGTAGGACAGTGACGTTGTAAACAAGTGAGGCTGCAAATTGGCTTTCTCATCCCATCAGCTAACTTTTATGATTTCGCGGGTCAGCAATACGATGCTTCGTTTGCTTGTAAGGCACAAACCCCACTGACTGATACACAGACAGCGCCCGTGGATGATCAAGCGTACAGGTATGAACCCATAGCCGCGTCATTTCAGCTTGTTTTTGAGCTTGCCCCCCAGCTTGCCAAGCCGTGCTACAAAGATACTGCAAAAACCGTTTACCCACCCCAAGACCAATAAACTCCGGTATCAAGCCAAAATAAGCTAGTTCCACTTGACCTGCTTGGCGAGCGTCAAGCTCACCGTAGCCAGCGGGCACACCCTCAACGTAGAGCACGTGAACATCTACCTTGGGGTCTTGCACAATACGAGCTAAGGCGTCATCACTAAGGCGGCGGCGCTCGTACCACAACCACGGTTCACCCACGGTGTTGTACAAGTAACGGTAAAACGAGACCGTCGGCTTTTTAGCAATGATCACCTGAGCATCTGCCGGCAAAGCTGGCGCGCTCACAGGCGGCGTTGTTACAGGCGGTGTTGTCATTTCAAGGTACGTGATGGTCACGTCTAACATGCCATCAGCCGAGCTTGTGCTGAGGTTGTCTGAGGCTTCCTGAGACATAGCCGTAGCCTATCATCTTCTTTCCTAAGCATTTTTAGATAAGCATTTTTAGATAAGCATTTTTAGAATGATATTGGCTTTGCGTCGTGTCCCACGTACTTATTTACTTCTCTTGCTTAGTTCAGAGTTCGCTAACACCAAAGAGGTGCTATTGAGGCGCTCATCAACATGCTATGATGCAAGCATGCAGCGCAGCCGTGCCGAGCTCGAGGCCATGACCCACGACCAACTCGTTGATAGGATTTTAGAAATGCAAGACATTCTGCGTGAGGGTCTAGCTGTGCGCGACTCACTACATCACTTGCTCAACGACCTGCTTAAAGCCAAAGCCCATGAAGTTGAAGCCTATGCGAACGCTCTGCCTAGTGACCTATCCCAAGATGATACTGACCTCAAAGTTCTTTGGGCAAAAGCACGTCACGCGGTATCTAATCCTATGGGGTTTGTGATTGACGAGTAATTGATACATTTTACGTGATGTGTAGTGCAATCAACCTTACCTAACTGCTACACCTCACTTGCTGCTCTAAATTAGTGATAGTGTCCAAAGACAAGATTTTTCAGCACATCTGCCAACTAGCAGCACAAGACGACCATGTTCTAGGGCTCTTTTTGTCTGGCTCGAGGGGCAAAAAATTTGAAACCCAATTCTCAGATTACGACATCCGCATTGTATTTAAAGATGATATTAACGTCACCCAAGCGTCGTCAAGCTACAGCAAGTTCAGCAAAAAACAGTCCATTGACATCATCTTGTTTAGCTTGAGCCAGCTTCAGACATATGCAGAGTTTGGCAATGCCAATGCTTGGGATAGGTACAGTTTTACCCATGTTGATGCGCTACTTGATAAAGACGGCACACTACAGCCCCTCATTGAGAGCAAAGGGAAAGTGCCTCCAGAACAGCGTCACGAGTACATTGCAAACTGCCTAGATGCACTTATCAATTCTTGCATCAGGTCGTTAAAATGCTACCGTATTCACGACACCCTTGGCGCAAAACTTGAAGCTAGCGCTGGCATATCACATCTGCTCAAGGTTGTATTTGCGCTCGAGGGCAGGCATGCACCATTTCTCAGTTATCTGACACGCGAGCTAACGCATTATCCCTTGCAAGCTTTTCCGCTTAGCAGTGACACCCTCTTAACGCACATCACCCACATTGTTGATACTGGCAGCATCACATCGCAGCAGCAGCTTATGCATCACGTTGAGGCATGTTGTGTAGACGCAGGATTTGCTCACATTTTTGAAGCTTGGCAAGACGATTGGCCGTGGTTCTTAGACTATCAACTCTAATTTCTAAGACCTAGCTTGGCAAACGGTTTGCCAACATCTGTGCAGCAACTTCTTTAAATAGTTTGCCTGCCAGCATCGCGGTTAGACCGTTGCTGTCCAGCTTAGGCAGGTCTTCTTGAGGATTAAATTCAACGATGTCAGCAGCGACGATGGGCACACGCAACGC
>JBCCOX010000553.1:0-3803 GCA_039025155.1 Deinococcota bacterium
ATCAAAGAAAGTTTGCCTAAAAAACAGCAACAGCGCCTCATCACTCACGACAGCAGCAGCGGACGAGATAGCGCGCTCGAGCGTCACTGTAACAGTAAAGACCCAACCGTACTGCTAACACCGAGTATGACCGAAGGGATTGATCTGGCAGGCGACTTATCCCGCTGGCAAATCATCTGCAAAATTCCTTATCCTTACTTGGGCGACCCCCAAGTGACGCGCCGCAAAGAACGCGACCCCGCGTGGTACGACTGGCACACCACGCTTACGGTGGTACAAGCCTACGGGCGCAGCATTCGCAGTGAAGACGACTACGCGGTGACCTACTTGCTAGATGCGGATTTTCCGAACTTCTTAAAACGTCAAAAGCGGCGCTTACCGAGTTGGTTTTTGGAAGCTGTGCAAGACAAAACTGGCTAACTAGTATTGTCGAAGTGAAAGACAACTTTCCTACCCCACGGATGGTCAACTTCGTCCTCTGAAGAGTGTGTAGATGTGTACTGACCAATAACCCTACGCCAGAACGAAATGGCACGCAGGTGGGTTGGGTAGGTGACAACCTCCCACGCTCCTCTGTGCTGGTTGAACCCTTGAACGGCTGCCCGTTCTGCGACAGAACTACCCCGATAAGCATGCAACACAAAAAACTCATGGACGACGAAGTCAGCTTGGATGTCTTGGGGGAGTCTCGAGCTTGCAGCAATCAAGTTGAAGCCAGCCGGAAGGCCGTCCGCGACAATAAGATAGGGGAAAAGGGATGCGGGGTCTTGCCACCATGCATCTAAGGAGCTTGCGTGTTGGGCTAAGGTTGTCACGGTGTCGTTGTTAGTGAAGATGCCATGACGGTTGGGAGTAGCTCCGTCAAATGCTGATATATCGTGCTGGTAGAGGGGCCATAGGTTTTTGATGATCTGTGCGTCACGATTACTACTTGTAGATAGGTTGAGGTTTACATTCACGATTTGCATGACATGGTTTAGATCCTGAGGGAGCTGGGAAAGCCTCGAGCGGCGTAATACGATTCTGCGCCAATAACATTTGCCCCGCCGTTAGTGCGTTGCACCTCAAAATCCAAAAAAGCTACCATATTTTAAAATATAACTTAAAATACAATTAATGAAAGATACCACATTTACCTTATAATTGGTAAAATTTTTAGGTGATTAAGGTTGCTTAATGACCTGAACCACTTCTACTTGTAAACCAGAGTAAAAATCTCCACGGGCTTCTTTTGTACTCACTAACGGTATGCTTACTTAAATAAGTATGCTCGTCCCAAACCTCACTTTGAATCTCAATGGTGTTTAAATACTCTTCACATTTCTCCTTTCGGATGTTAGCTTCTTCTAGATATTGGTCAGCATAGTGATGGTTCGGAAATTCCTTTTCTGGAAAAGTGTCCCAAATTTGATACGACAAATTTGTAAGGAATTTTTTTTCATCTTTTACCATTGATTGATAGAAAGCATCGCCTGTTAGCTTCCCAGCCAGATTACTGTTTGTAATTAGCTCCCCCACAGCACTAGCAATTTCCGAAATTATGACTTCGTTGAATTCATTTCTATCTCGAAAGCTGTTCAAAATATTTCTTTCTTTGCTTGATTGAATGTTTTGACACTGAGAGTAAGATGAATAAGTCCATTCATAACCGCAAGAGTTGAAATTATGTTTGAGTCTAGAAAAGGAATCATTCGCTTCCAGTGTTAATATATTGTCACTTTTTCCGCAGTTGGGGCATGTGAACTTGGTTTGAGATGTGCTCATAATATTAACCTTTCAAAGTACTGCTTCACAGAGGTTCTACTCGCCAACCTGACTCTTCTATTTAGGTTAAGATTACAACAAAATCAATAGATTTTCAATTCAATTTCATGCATTTTAAAAATTGATGCTAAAATAAAGTATTGTTACTTTGGATGTCTTTTGGAGGTTTCTGTTTCACGCTCCGCACACCCCGCCGCCCAAACCGCCTAGCAAGTTCAAGCTCATTTAGCACTAACGCTGTTGGCCGGCCGTGCGGACACACCCACGGTGTCTGGCAAGCAGCTAGACCGTCTAATAAATCTTGAGCATCCGCCTTAACGAGTGCATGCCCAGCGCGAATCGCAGGCAAGCAGGCGAGTCGCGCTAAAATACGCCGCCAAGCTGTACTTACGTCATCCCCGTTTAGGCTATCTTTAACTAGGTTTGGGATTAAGTTTTCGTGACCTACCAAAAACGCCGGAATGCTGCGTACCCGCCAGGTGGTTGCGTTGACGCCAGCACCGAAGGGCTCGAGCACAATCCCTTTATTTGCCAGTTCGCCGCGTTTGGCTAAGTAACTCGCCACCTCAGCTTCGGTCATAGGTAAAAGTTCGGGGGCGTTTAGCTCGAGTGGTGCTTCTTCCGTATATCTACGCTCAAGCTCTTCAAACACAATGCGCTCGTGGGCGGCGTGTTGGTCAATCACCCAAAGGTCACTGCCTGTTTCTGCGAGTAAGTACAACTGGCGGTATTGACCCACATACGTGAGGTCTGGAAACGCATGAGATGCAACTGGCATAAGTTGACTGGCGGCTGTAAAGTTGGGTAGGGCAGGAGCTAATGGGTGGCCTGCGAGGGTTGTGTGAATAGCGGCCTCGAGCGCGTCCGCAACTTCTTGTACAGCCTGCAGTTTCACATGGCGCTTATCTGGTGACACATTCACCACGACCGCATCATGAGGCAGGGTGAGGTTCATAATGCCCACCGGGTAGTGACCTGCGGGTAGCAACTCCCCATAAGCATCCAGCAAGGCTTTAAGCAGCGTGTCGTGCCAGTACACTGGCCGCCCGTTGATGGCGAGCAGCAACCTGTCACGGCGTGGGCGAGACAGTTCAGGCCGCGAGATAAGCCCAGAAACATTTATAGGCTGACGTACTTCTGTTGAGATGTTGATAAGCCGGTTACTCGTCACTGGGCCCCAGACAAACTTGCTGGCATCCGCAAAACTGCCGCCTGCATAGGCCCACTGCTGCGTGTCGGAGTGCCACGTGACAGCAAGCTGGGGGTAGTGGATGATATAGCGCTGGACAAGTTGCAAGCAGCGTTTTTCTTCCATGCTGGCGCTGTCTAGCGCGGCTAGGCGGGCGGGCATGTGGGCAAATAGCTCACGTACCGTGACCAAGGTACCCGCAGGCGCTGGGTGGTCATGGAGCGGTTGAGTTTCCAAGACGGCCTCGAGCGTGTGGTGATGTTGGGCAAGTAGCTCGAGCGTTGCCCCACCAAGTTGCTTACTTGGGCGGCTGGTAAGGCTCACCTGAGCGGCGGTGGCAATGGCAAATAGGCCCTCACCGCGAAAGCCTAGCGTCTGAATATTATCCAGTGAACTGAGTTTGGACGTGGCGTGGGGCGCAAGTGCCAAAGGCAGTTGGGTTTTAGGAATGCCTGAGCCGTTATCTTCAACCTGAATGCTGTTGATGCCGCCGCCCTCGAGCGTCACAGCAACCCGCGACGCACCAGCATCCAGCGCGTTGTCGAGCAGCTCACGCAGCACGTCAACAGGTGCAGTAATGACCTCACCCGCGGCAATTTCGCGGATGACGGCATCTGGTAATTTGCGAATCACAACAGCTTATTCAACCACGATTTAGAGCTGCTTAAGGTTGTGGTTACAAGTAGCTGGCATGACCTCTAACTAGCATGACCTGCATGACCTGCATGACCCAGGACAACCGCAAAGTCGAGACATGAGTTAGGTAGCTAGGTTAGGGTGGATCATGACAAAACTGAACACAAGCGCCGAAATCAGTAACGTCACGATTGGCAAAAGCCTGCTAGCGGTG
>JBCCOX010000554.1:0-3800 GCA_039025155.1 Deinococcota bacterium
ATCAGAGAGGCTCGAGCAACTATCACTCGAGCCTCTCTAATTAGCCCATAAAAACTGGCTTGCCAATCCAGCGGTGGGTAAACAGCAGTAGATACAACAAGACTAACGGCACTTGTCCTAGAAGCCACATCCACCATCTACCTGCGCGAGTTGTGAGGTGATGGATGAACCATACGTTTATGATGGTAAGCAGCACACACCACGTCACTGGTGTAATAAACCCATAACTGCGGTAGGTGCTTTGCTGGTAGGTCCAAAGGTGCTCGAGCCATAGTCCGTGACGCCTTACTAAAGTGAGTACAGCAAGCCAGACGACAAGCATCATGTTGATACCTGTAAGTATCCATGCAATCTGTCTAATGTGTCGCGCTGCTACGCCTCGCAAGATGACTCTGCTACCGAGAGCAATCACTGTGCCCAAAACAAACCCAAAGCTAAACATCTCTGGCCATTGTGATAGCCCATTAAACCCTCGAATATAGTGGGCGGCTCTTGCATTTCCCACCACAAACATTAACCAACCTGTGCTGTAAAGATACATACTCCCGTGTAACAAATACCGTAGCCAGCCTCGTCTTAACGGTAATGTACTCACGCTGTGATGATACAGCTTAGCGCTGAGCCAGCCTGAGTGTGTTGCTGTTAGCCTTGGGCTCTAACAAACAGGTCTACACTGGCGTTTACATCTTGAGCGGAGGTCAGGTTATGTCCCAACATGAAGCTTCATCTGAACGCATCGTCAAAGACCCAGTAGCTAGAGGCCGAGTTGTTAAAGGTCTGGGCGAAATTGCCTTTCGAGTGAACGATCTAGACACCATACAAGCGTTTTACAGTGAGGTCATCAGCCTCAACCCTATGTAGCTTAAGCACAAGTACTTATAACAGTACTAGTGATACCTGCCCCAAAACCGCATTTGCCATTTATGTGGGCGGAGTGTGAGGTGATAGATGAGCCATACAGTAATGATGATGAGCAGAGTTTGCTGTACATTGAAGCTCCTGAACCGCAGAAGCGCAATAAACGCCCTGCGGTTTTCAACATTGGGGTTTGAGCGCACATGGTCGAATGCGCTTTGACCTTGTATGTCTCTGAGTCTTTTGTCTGCCCCAGCTTCCAGCAGAATTCTGACCGTTTCAATAGACGGTGCAGGGCGCGGTGGTAGCAAATCAGAAAGCAAGGAAGGGCGCACAGCAGCAATCAAGGGGGTGCTACCATTAATAGATTGAGCATTGACATCCGCCCCTGCCTCAATCAGCAAGCTAATAACGTCATTTTTCCAAGAAAACGCTGCCGTCATAAGAGGAGTCCCACCAAAGGCATCAGATAAATTTACATCTGCCCCTGCTGCTAACAGCATCTCAACTTTTGCTTCACTGTTGTCGCCAATAATTGCTGCGTCAAGTACGGACCCTCGTGGCATGTTGGTGGAGTTTATGTCGCTCACAGCATCAGTTTCAAGAAGATAGGCTAAAATATCGGGGTCATCTGCTGGAGATGCTGCCAAAATCAAGGGGAATTCGTCGTTATTGTTACGCACGCGAACATCTGCCCCGGCTTCTACCAGAGCTCTAATGATGCGTAAGTTATTGCTGTTTCTAAGCGCGTGCAAAAGTAACGTGTTACCTTCACCGTCTCTAGCGTTAACATCTACACCACTAATAAGTAGGGCGTTAACTTGTGCCATAGTTGCGTTTTTCCACGCGGCTACATACGCCCGTCTGTCCATGATGTCGTCAGTTGCGTTGTCAATCGAGAGAGGATTGGCAAACCCAACTAAGTAAACGCTGCTTAATATCAATATAAAAAGTAGTCGTTTCACGGCATTAGTTTACAGAAAATTTGCTTGCAAACACCTTAAGCGGAGGTCAGGTTATGTCCCAACATGAAGCTTCATCTGAACGTATCGTCAAAGACCAAGTGGTTCAAGACCAAGTGGTTCAAGACCAAGTGGTTCAAGACCAAGTGGTTCAAGATCGAGTAGTTAAAGGTCTGGGTGAAATTGCCTTCCGAGTGAACGATTTAGATGCCATGCAAGCGTTTTACAGTGAGGTCATCGGCCTCAACCTCATGCGGCGCTTTGAACACATTGCATTTTTTGACATTGCACCTGGCTATGGTCATCACACACAAATTTTGGCCTTGTTTGACCGCGCTGGCACAGATGGTTACCAAGGTTTGGATGCAGCCAAAACGACTGTAGACCACATTGCGTTTACGATTGACTTGGCTGATTTTGAGGCTGAGAAGGTGCGGCTCGAGCAGCTTGGCTTGCAGGTAGACACAGCAATTCACACGTGGGTGCAGTGGCGCTCGCTTTATGTCAACGACCCTGAGGGGAACCGGGTAGAGTTTGTGTGTTTTGATGCGTCTATTGACAAAACGTGATTAGCGTGATGTTGATGGCATCACGGACAGTTGAGTCATCAATATTGCATGACAATAGGGACGTTGTCAGATAAACAACGCCCCTCTACATTGATGATGTTTTTTGAAACAATTCTTAGCCGAGATTAACCTGCCGCTGCTTGTAACGAGGCTTCTTGAACCTTGCTTAGCTGGACGGGTGCGTTAAGTTTGGCGCTTTCATAGGCAGCGAGTACCATGCGAACAGCCTCGAGCCCATCCTGCCCAGTGCACACCACATCAGTATCATTTTCAATGCTCGCCACAAAATTGCGAATGCTACGCGGGTGCGCGCCATAGCCAGCAAAACGGTACTCGGCTGTGTCTGTATCTGCCCAAGTTGTGCCGGGGGAACTGCGGAAGGTGTGGCGCAAAATGGATACCTCAGTATCACCAGAGTAGGCGTAGCGATTGTTGTACTCGAGCGCGCCTTTTGTTCCATAAATGCTGTAGCCATTCTCCCAGCCCGTCGCTGACCACGACGTTTCAAGGCTAGCCAGTGCACCAGACGCAAATTGCATGTTTACCACGGCGGTATCTTCCACCTCAACGTCGTACTTGAGCGTGGCGATGCGGGCAAATACGTTGTCTACATTGCCACAAAAATAGCGGGCTAGGTCCATCATGTGGCAGCCGTTATCAAGCAAAGTGCCGCCACCCGCGTTTGCCAGTTTGCCAAATGAGTCTTTAACGACAGACGCACCCGCCCAGTCGTGGGCTTGCCGCAGCCGAATATAGGTGATGTCGCCAAGCTCTCCAGCCTCAATCATGGCTTTGGCTTTTTCAGCAGCACTGTCGCTGCGCATGTGGTGACCAATTTGAAGCTTGACGCCTGCTTGCGCGCTCACGTCGATCATGTTTTGAGCTTTATCCAGCGAGAGCGAGATAGGTTTTTCGCACAGCACGTGCTTGCCTGCGTTGGCAGCAGCCACCGTGGCAGGTTCGTGGAATGCGTTGGGCAGACAAATTGATACTGCGTCGATGTCGGGTTCTTGTGCAAGCATCTCGTTGAAATCCGTGTATGTACGCGGAATGTTCCAGGTTGCTTGTCGTTGCGCTAGAGTTTCCTCGCTCACGTCAGCAATGGCAACAACCTCTGCGCCTGCGCCAACGTAGCTGTGATAGTGAATATGGGCGATGCCGCCCGCGCCGATGATGCCAATTTTGAGGGCCATAAAGTGCTCCTTTGCTAGCGGCAGGGTAGGCGCGCTAGGTTTAGTTGAGATGAGGGAAATATTGAAGTGAGGGTTTTAAGAGAGTGGCTCGAGCGGCTCCGGTCTATGCCCAAACGTCATGACTGGACTGCTTGTGGGTGCTGCCCAAACCACACCATTGTGAATCACCCGTTGCACATTATGATCTTTGTAGATAGGATACGCTTCGTCACCTGGGCGGA
>JBCCOX010000555.1:0-3799 GCA_039025155.1 Deinococcota bacterium
GGTCTCTTCGCTGCTCAAGGTGAGTAGCGGTGTTTGTTGGCGCAAAGCGTTAATGCGCGCTGTGTCTAGGTCGCTTAGCGAGGCTAACTCGGCTGCCTGCTCGGCATCTGCTTGTGGTGACTGCTGATGCGTTGACCTTTGATATTGGGGATAAGCGATGATATCACCGTTATCTGCTTGTAATAGCGCATGACCTTGCGGGCTGAGGGGCACTTGTAATAAAAAGTCTGCAATGGCTGACAGTTCAACATCTATACCTAAAATGCCCAGACGCTCACCGCCTTCATCCGTTATGTCGATGGCCGCACTAATACCCGGTTGACGCAGGGTAAAAAATAAATAAGGGCGTGTCCAAGTGACATCCGGCTGTTGCTGAGCAACTTGATACCAAGGGCGAACACGCGGGTCAAAGTCATCTTCACTTTGTTCAACTAGGCTGCTGCTGTCAAGTACCTGAATGGTGACGCGCCGTGCTGGTGTGGTGACGATACGCTTTTCTTCTAAGCCGCTTGCGCCACGGTAAACAAAGATAAAACTGCCATCGTCGCGGCCTAAGTACATGCCGCTCATCTGTGGGTGGCTGAGCAGTTGTTGTTCAAAGTAACTACTTAGGCTCTGATCGTCTGTGGCATCTAGTAAGCCCGTCTGCATGAGCCCTTGCCCCAAGCGTGCCGTTGCTGCAACAGGCTCGAGGTAACGCTGGGTGTTATCAATATAGCTGGTCACCAAATACTGCATCACTTCGCGCGCGTGGCGCTGCAGCAAATCTTCAGTATGGCGCAGGGTTGCGTTGACAACAGCCAAGGTGAGCAGCAACATAGCCAGTAAAAAGCTAAGCAGCAAATATTGAACGGGCGACAAGCGAGAACGGGACATCACTTAAGTTGACGCTCCCAAACCAATTTGAGCCTGTGTTAAGACATCATCGTATGCTAGCTGCAGGTTTGTATCTGAGCTATGTATCAGTCTATTAGGCTTGTGAGGGATGGCATAAATAGGCACTTGCACCTGACACAACATTACATAAATAATTTTGGCACAGCCTTAGCCGCATACCTGTACCCTGTCCTGCTAACTCCTTATCCTGCTGGGTTCTTGGGCACAGTCACCTACCTACAGCCATTATAGCGACATTCGTAAACATTGAGGGTAATGGCAACCGGCTAACTGATAAGCTAAGTTGTGATCGTAGAAACGATAAAGCATGTGTGTACAGGTTGCGGGAGCGAAGACATTGTCAAGAATGGCAAGAACCGTTATGGCAAGCAACAGTTCAAGTGCAAAGCCTGTGGCAAGCAAGCAGTGCTGCAACCGAATGTGAAATACAGTGAGACGAGAAAAGCAGAAATACTGGCAGCCTACCAAGAACGCCCTAGTATGCGCGGGATCAGTAGGATTTACGGGGTAAGTCGTCAAACCTTGGCAACTTGGCTCAAAAAAAGCCTGTGAGTGTGATCTCAAAGAGAGCCTAGTGGCAGCTCAACCAGATGATGTCTTGGAACTTGATGAAGTCTGGTCATTTGTCATGAAGAAAACTCGCAAACGCTGGTTGTGGACAGCGATGTGCCGTCGTACTAGACAGATTGTTGCCTTTGTTATCGGTGACCGCAGTGCCAAAACCTGTACCAAACTCTGGAAACGAATTGCTGAACGTTACAAACGCTGTCACAGCTTTAGTGACCTCTGGGAAGCTTATCGCAAGGTCTTCTCCAAAGACACTCACACTAGCGTCCCCAAGCAAGTAGGTGAAACCTGTCACATGGAACGCTTTAACAACACCTTACGCCAACGGCTTGCGCGTTATGTTCGTAGGACCTTATCCTTTTCTAAGTCTGATTACATGCATCATGTTGTCACCAAATGCTTCATCATCACCTACAACCGACAGTGTGTCAGTTAGTCGTTGACCATTACCCGGATGATTATGAGCCTTATTAAGTAAAGATTTTTTAGATGGCTTCTAAGGTGACGCTGAGTTGGTGAAGGTATGAACCGCTTGCTCGAGCGTCACCCAGGCTAAGGTGGCACATTTAACCCGAGCTGGCAGTTTGGCAATGCCAGACAGCACTTTGAGGTCGCCGAGGCTATCTGCGGGCGGGTCACCATGAATCATGGCTTTAAACTCTTTGGCCCGTTCAAGGGCGTCTTCTAAACGCTGACCATTAATGGCTTCGGTCATCATCGACGCAGAAGATTGGCTGATGGCGCAACCTGCCCCCGTAAACCGAATGTCCGTAATGACGCCATCTTCAATGAGCAAAAACAATTCCAACTCATCGCCACAAGACGGGTTAAGGCCTTCCTGTCGGATGCTGGCATGAAGCAACTCGCCACGGTTGCGGGGGCGCTTGTAGTGCTCGAGAATTAGTTCTTTATAGAGGCTATCTAGCAGTGACATAGATATAACTCCAGTTAAGCAAAGGCGGCAAAAAAGTCTCGAGTTTTGGTGAGGGCGTTCACTAAAGCGTCCACATCTGCTTCGGTATTGTAAAAGTAAAAACTTGCCCGCGCCGTTGACTGCGCGCCCAGTGCCTCCATGAGCGGCTGCGCACAGTGGTGGCCAGCCCGTACAGCGATACCTTCACCGTCGAGTGCTGTGGCGACATCGTGTGGATGAACGCCATCAATATTAAACGTGACAATGCCGCCTCGGTCGTCACCTTCGGGTCCGTATAAGGTGATGCCATCTATGTCGCGTAACTGCTCTAATGCGTAGCGGGTAAGGGCTTGGTCGTGCGCCCAAATGGCGTCCATGCCGATGTCATCTATATAATCCGCTGCAGCCGCCAACCCCACAGCCTCAGCAATGTTGGGTGTGCCTGCCTCAAAACGCATGGGGATGTCTGCGTAGGTGCTGCTTTCGATGCTCACCTTGCGAATCATCTCGCCACCCGCCAAAAACGGCGGCATCTCGCGCAAAATCTCTGCTGTTGCCCAAAGGAGGCCAGCTCCGGTTGGGCCACACATCTTGTGGCCGGAAAGCGCATAAAAGTCTGCCCCTAGCGCTTGCACATCCACTGGCATATGGGGTGCAGCTTGGGCACCATCTACCAAAAGCAGTGCGCCTGCTGCGTGAGTCAGTTCAGCAATCTGGGGGATAGGATTAACAGCACCTAACACGTTGGACATGTGCCAAGTGGCAACTAATTTGGTGCGGGTGCTGAGCAAACTTTGAAAGTGGTCAAGATCAAAACGGTGCTCTGGGGTGAGGTTGACCGCGCGGATGACTGCGCCGGTGGCTTGGGCAATAAGTTGCCACGGCACCAAGTTACAGTGATGTTCCGCGACGCTCACGATGATCTCATCGCCGGGACCTAAATTGGCGCGTCCCCAACTGTTGGCAACGAGGTTGATAGCCTCAGTTGTGTTACGTGTAAAGACAACCGACGCAGGGTCAGGCGCGTTAATGAACCGCGCTAGCCTGTGGCGGGCGGCTTCGTACATGTCGGTGGCTTCGGTAGAGAGGGTATGCACGCCCCGGTGAACGTTGGCGTGGTGATTGTAATAGTAGTCGTCCATCGCTTCAACAACTTGGCGCGGCCGTTGGGATGACGCGGCGTTATCTAGGTAGATGAGCGGTTTACCCGCAATATCACGACGCAACACCGGAAAATCTTGCCGAATGTGCTGAACGTCAATTGTTTTCATGTATTCAAGTATAGCAAGTAGGCGGTGGGATTAAGGTCCTGCTCGAGCCATCATGAAGAATACTAGCTACCCAACATGTTACCATCAGTCGCCTGTGACAAAAACTGCAACTTGTACGCTTAACTTTTTCTTTTAGCTTAAACGTCTTTAC
>JBCCOX010000556.1:0-3788 GCA_039025155.1 Deinococcota bacterium
ATGATGCTGTTTGCCTCCAACACTTTGCTCATAATGCATACGCAACCAACCCGGTTCACCCACGGCAGACACAAGATTGGTATCACGATGACCGTAATTCTCACCATCACTTAAACCCTGATAAAGACAGAGCATGTTGTCAGGGCTATAGTGTCCAGCAGCGTGACCCACATTAAAAGGTGCTGCTGTGGCGTACATATATTTGCTGTATTTTGCAGGATGCTTCTGGCTGCGTGCGTTAAAGCGTTGCACTTGCCCCGTTTGTTGATGGCCCACCACAACCCAACCCGGTTCAGGATAGACCTTGGTGAAGTCAGCCTGTTCAACGGGTAGTGGGGTTTCGTCTGTATGCCAAAAGGGGTCATCGTCTGGCAAGCTCCACAAACCTGCAAAGGCCAGCATCGCCCAGTAGCTCGAGCCAGTAGCAATATACGGTTCCCGAATGGCAAGACTGCCATCAGCCGTTAACGACTGCCTCAGTGTGCCATCCGACCGTAGTGCGCCTCTATCTAAATACCAGCGCATATGCCGCCCAACTAAACGCCGCAACATGCCCACAGAATGTGGCCAAACACCTGCTTTGTAGGCTAGTAACGGCGCGCCAAGTCGGGCAAACTTATAGGCAAGGCTGCGCCCGTATTCGCTATAAGCACCATCTGCTGCGAAAAAATAGGGGAGATGTACCATCCCTTCGCGGATACGCGCTAACAAGGTGTCACGTCGGCCAGGTTGTGTATGCCCGTCAACTTGCGCCCACGCCAGCACATGGGTGGCAAACACCCAGTAGTTGTAATCATCAAAGTGATGTGCGCCGCGTTGCGCCCCGTCGTCATACCATCCGTTACTGCAATAGACATCCTCGAGGTAGTCCAATACAGAATCAATAATTAACTGGTCATGCTGAGCACCCAAAGCTTTGCGGCTGGCATGGTTCAGTAGCCAAAAAAGCGCCCAGTTATTGCGCCACGTCTTGGGTTGCTGCCCAAACCTATCTAACCAACTTATAAGGTGCGTTTGTTCTTCAGCCGTCATAGCGTGCCAGGTGTGCTTACGACTTTGCCAGGTTGTAAACGCAACCTGTGCTGATTCAACCGTGCGCTGGTCATACTCACCTCGAGTGGGTTTGCGTCCCCAGTAGCCAAGTGAGTCAGGGTCCGTACCGGCAATAAGGGCTTGTTTTGCTAGCACATTTGTTTGAAAGCATTTCCCTCGCCAAATTAGCTCTGTCTCACGTGTGTGTGAAAGCCAGCCGCCCAGTCCCCACAACATGCGGGTGACACCCTCCGGGGAGCCACCTTGATCTTCTGGATTAGTAACGCCATCAATGCGCGTGCGAGCGCCGCTCGAGTCCAAGTGAGTTGCCCAACCTGCCACGATGCGTGCCCACCAAGCCAACGCTTCTGCTCGAGTAAACGGGTACTGTGCCACGTGCAAATCCTTTGTTAAGCTGAGGTTAACAGCAATTATATATGATATATCTTTATAAGACCAGTCAACTTAGTGTTTATGCCGAACCAAATACATCTACCTTCGAGGCACAAAAAGTTCATGTAAGTGTAAATTTACTTCACCACATGGATGAAGCAGGCAGGATCATATATGATATACCGCGAAGCAAAAAACTTATGGAGGTACACATGAACGTAAAGAGTTCGTCGCTTCTTTGTGTCGGCCGCTTTGTAGCAGTTGCCGTCGTCACATTGGCAATGGGACTAGGTACAACTGCCTTAGCCCAATTCCAAGAGGCACCTATGCTGGCAGAGCAAGTGGCTGCAGGAAATTTACCTTCTGTAGAAGAGCGTTTACCCACAACCCCGTTGGTGGTTCCTGTTGTTGAGCGCATCGGTGACTATGGGGGAACGTGGAATACAGGACTTTTAGGTGGCGGTGACTTTGGCTGGTTCCAGCGCACCATTGCCTACGACAACCTTGTTCGTTGGGACCCCGAATGGGGTGGCGTTCTTCCAAACATTGCCGAGTCGTTTGAGGTTAACGCCAATGCAACCGAGTTCACGTTTAAACTTCGTGAAGGTATGAAGTGGTCAGACGGCATGCCGTTTACTGCCGATGACATTATGTTCTGGTATGAAGACATTCAGCTCAACGAAGAAATTACCCCAGATCGAGGCAGTAACCCGCCAACGGTTGTCAAACTTGGTGACTATGAGGTCATGTTTATGTTTGAGGAACCTAAAGGCACATTTCTGCAAGAAACTGCTTCTGTAGGCTGCCCTCACACCTGCTACCCTGCCCACTATTTGAAGCAGTTCCATGCTGATTATGCTGATGAAGCTGATCTACAAGCTGCTATTGAAGAAGCTGGTGCTGCCGACTGGGTGTCCTTAATTCGCCTTAAAGGCGTTGACCGCAACTCCCACCTTGGTGATGCAGATATTCCTACGTTATACCCATGGAAACTCCAAAATTCGTATGGGGATGGCAGCACAAGGGTGATTGCAGAGCGCAATCCCTACTACTTCAAGGTAGATGCTGAAGGTAATCAGCTTCCCTATATTGACAGAGTAGATTTTGAACTCTTTGATAGTCCAGAAGTGTTCCTCTTAAAAGTCCTCAGTGGTGAAATTGATTTTCAAGATAGGCACATTGCTACCGACATCAACAAACCTGTGATTTTTGATAATCAAGAGTCAGGCGATTACCGCCTCTTTGAAACCCGCAAAGCAGAGATGAATCACTCGATGTTAGCCCTTAACCTCAACGTGCAAGACCCAGTTAAGCGTGAAGTTTTTAATGACATCAACTTCCGCATCGGGCTGTCGCACGCTATTGACCGTCAAGAAGTCATTGATGTTGTTTTTGTAGGTCAAGGTGAACCTTGGCAAGGTGCGCCCCTGCGGGGAACACCCTTCTTCAATGAAACACTCGCCAAGCAATACACCGAGTACGATCCCGACCTCGCCAATGAATATCTAGACATAGTGATGCCAGACAGAGACGGCGATGGTTTCCGCATTGGCCCAGATGGTAACCGTTTCACCTTTGTCATGGAAATCACCGAAGGTCTTACCGCGTGGGCACCTGATGTGATGGAGTTAGTGCAAGGCTATTGGAATGCTGTTGGTGTAGACGTTGAAATCAAAAACCAAGATAGGTCACTACTGTTTGACCGCTTCCCCTTGGGTGTTCACGATGCCATGTTGTGGCAAGGTGATGGTGGTAATAACGACGCCCTGTTAAGAGGCTTTTGGTACTTACCCATTACCGCACGAAATGAAGGCGGCGTGGCACACTGGGCAGCTAACTGGGGTACTTGGGCACAAGGCGTTTCAACAGCACCAGACGGCAGTGTTCAACCTGAAGAACCACCTCAAGCTATTCAAGATCAAGTTACCCTTTACAGAGAACTTTTGGCCGAGGGTGACCTAGACAGACAGATTGAACTCTATAAAGATATTCTAGATATTGCTCAAGAAAACTTCTGGGTGATGGGGATTGGCACTTATGGCCCCGGTTACGGTGTTGCCAAAAACAACATGCGCAACATCCCAGAAACTATGCCCCATGCTTGGTTATTCCCTAGCCCCGGACCTACCAACCCTGAGCAGTATTTCTTCATCAACGGCGACAGTTAACCTCAAACCGCTTTCATGAGGTATTCTCTAGATACTTTCTAAATGCCTGCCAGGATGAGGCTTGTTAAGTGACTTGAAGACCGTCTTAAACGTTTTCTACATTTGAGGACTTTTAAGACGGCTTCTTGAATGCTTGATGATTCCACGAAGGACAGCAGCATTGAACATCAGTCAGCTTTTATGTTCCTGAATGCC